>CBFGLY010000186.1:0-3343 GCA_965649725.1 uncultured Sphingomonas sp. | reverse complement strand
ACGATGTCCTTGCCGATCAGGTGGACGTCGGCCGGCCAGTAGCGTTCGAACTCCCCTTCCCGGTCGGGAAATCCGACACCGGTCATGTAGGTCGTGAGGGCGTCGACCCAGACGTACATGACGTGACCGGGAGATCCAGGAACCGGTACTCCCCAGTCGAAGCTGGTGCGGGAAACGCTCAGATCCTTGAGACCACCCTCGACAAAGCGGACCACTTCGTTGCGGCGGCTTTCCGGCCGGATGAACTCGGGATTGTCGCGATAGAGCGCGAGCAGCGGCTCCTGATATCTGGAGAGGCGGAAGAACCAGGTTTCCTCGGTGGTCCAATCGACCGGAGTCCCTTGGGGCGACAGCTTCTCGCCGCCCTCGCCTTCGATCAGCTCGCTCTCGTCGTAGAAAGCTTCGTCGCGTACCGAATACCAGCCTTCGTAGCGATCGAGATAGAGATCGCCATTGGCCTCCATCGCCTTCCAGATCGCCACGCTGGCTTCGTAGTGGCGTGGCTCGGACGTGCGCACGAACGCATCGTATGAGATATTCAACTCGCAGCACATCTCACGGAAATAGGACGACATTTCGTCCGCGAATTCGAGCGTGTCGCGATCTGCCGCGCGGGCTGTCTGGACCATTTTCAGACCATGTTCGTCCGTTCCCGTGACGAAGCGGACGTCCCTGCCCTGGGCGCGGCGGAACCGGGCCATCGCATCGGCGGCGATCGCCTCATAAGCATGGCCGATGTGCGGGCGGCCGTTCGGGTAGCTGATGGCTGTGGTAATATAAAAGGGCTCGGCCATGCCGGTGGCCCTAGCCGCCCTGCCTTAGCGCTTCAAGGCGACGCTCGCCAGGATGCCGCCAAGCTCGAATACAGTGGCACCGGGGTCCAACGAAAGCCGCGGGGCAATGGCGACGGTTTGGCGCGCCTTCTCATAGGCGTCGAGCGCCCTGCCCCTCGCCTCCTCCTCGAGGCCGACTGCCTCGCGCGCCAACAATTCCGGGACCAGTTGGAGAAACGCCGCGTAGCGCTCCGCCGCGGCTTTCGTGCCGAGCGCGCTGGCGAGCTTGGAGCGCCGCATATTGTCGGGGTCGCCCTCGCGCATGATCGTCTGCGCCTCTTTTTCCAGCGGTGCCAGGTCGAGCGCCGCGATATCGATTCCACGGCCGATCGATCCTTCCGCGAAATCGACCAATTGCGCGATCGCCGCAGGATTTTCGTTGGGAAGCGAACGGGTTAGCAATGACGTCATGACTTCATCGTCAAGCCGCGCGAAGTCGAGCCTCCGGCAGCGCGATCGGATGGTCGGGAGCAGCCTTCCCGGTGCGTGACTGATCAGAAAGAAGACCGTGTTGGCGGGCGGCTCTTCCAGCATCTTCAGCAGCGCATTGGCCGCCGATGCCTCGAGGTCGTCGACGGAATCGATGACGATCGCTCGCCAAGGGCTCATCGACGGGGTCACGGAAAGCAAATTCTGCAACGACCGGATCTGGTCGACGCTGATGTTGCGCGCGATACCGCCCGTCGGCCGCTCCAGGCGCTCGATCCAGCGAAAGTCCGGATGACTGCCCGCTGAGAGCAGCTTCGCGATGGGGTGATTCTCAGGCGTATCCAGGCCCGGGAGGTCGACCGGCGGCCCGGCGGCCTCGGCCAGCACCCTTGTCGACGCTTCTCTCGCGAAGCTCGCCTTGCCGACACCCTTCGGTCCAGCGAGCAACCAGGCATGATGCAGCCGCCTGGCCGCCCAGGCACTGGCGAACTGCTCGACGGCCCTGTCCTGGCCCGCGATCACGGCAGCAGGTCGCCCAGCGCGTAAAGCAGGCGCGCCGTCACCGTCGCTTCCGACCCGCTGGCATCGATCAGCTTCACCCGATCCGGCTCGCGCTCGGCCATCGCCCGAAACCCGGCATCGACCGCCGCATGATAGCTCGGCGGCCGCGACCCGATGCGGTCGCCCGGATTGCCGTCTCGCACCCGCGCCCTCGCTCCGCCTTCCGCCTCATCAAGCGTCAGCACCAGCGTTCTGTCCGGAAGGAAATCGAGGCTTCCGAAGCGGTGCAGGTCGCGGACCGCCTCAATGCCCAATCCGCCTGCTTCGCCCTGATAGGCGAGCGAGCTATCGAGGAATCGGTCCGACAGGACCCAGTCACCCGTCTCAAGCGCCGGCTTGATCGTCGTTTCGACATGGTCCGAACGGGCTGCAGCGAACAGCAATGCTTCGGCACGCGGATTCCAACGGCCTTCATCCCCTTCCAGCAAAAGCCTGCGTATCGCTTCCGCGCCCGGACTTCCTCCCGGCTCGCGGGTAACCAGCACGGTCAGCGCCCGCCCTCGCAGGGCCGCCGCGAGCGCAGTCAGCTGCGTCGACTTGCCAACCCCCTCCCCGCCTTCAAGGCTGATGAAGCGCCCCCGCGCCATGGCTCAGGCCATCCCGAACAATTGCTTCAGGCCGAGCCAGGCGCGGCCAAAGAAACCGGCTTCTTCGACTGCATCGGCCGCGACAAGCGGCATCACCTGCTCCCCATCGGGCATGGCGACGACCAGGTCGGCGACATGCTGCCCCTTGGCGATGGGTGCCTTGAGCGGACCCTGGTAGCGGATCTTCATCGCGCCGGCCTTCGAAAGAACTCCGGCGGGGATGGTGATCGCCAGGTCGCGGGGAGCGACCAGCTGGACCTCGCTGTCGCTGCCAAGCTGCACCTTGGCCGATCCGACATTGGTTCCGGCCTTGAACAGCGGCTTCGCCTGCCAGGCGTTGAAGCCCCATTGCATCATCCGGACGGACTCGTTGATGCGCTGGTTGAAGCTGTCGAGGCCGGCAACCACCATGATCAGGCGGCGGCCGTTCTGCTCGGCCGAGCCGGTGAAGCCATAGCCGGCTTCCTCGGTATGGCCGGTCTTCAGTCCATCGGCCCCCGGCACCTTGCCGAGCAGAGGATTGCGGTTGGCCTGGGTGATGTCGGCGCCCGATCCAAGCGTCTTGCCCCAGGTGAAGCTCGGCTGCGCGTAGAATTGCTTGTAGAGCTTGGGGTGGTTTTCGATCTCGGCGCGGGCCAGGGTCGCCAGGTCGCGCGCGGTGACATAGGTCCGGCCCTCGTCCGGCCAGCCGTTGGAATTGCCGAAGTGGCTGTTGGTCAGGCCCAGCCGCTTGGCATTCTCGTTCATGACGTTGGCGAAGGCTTCCTCGGTCCCAGCGATGCACTCCGCCAGCACGACCGAGGCGTCATTCCCGGACAGAGTCACGATGCCGTGGAGCAGGTTCTCGACGCTGACCTGCTCGTTGGGCGACAGGAACATGGTCGAGCCCGCCTTGGGTCCGTGCCATTTCTCCCACGTTTCGGGGCGAACCGT
>CBFGLY010000185.1:0-3362 GCA_965649725.1 uncultured Sphingomonas sp. | reverse complement strand
AATTGAAGGCGGCTGGAGTGACGCGCATGCCGCCCAGCTGCGCCTATTGTCCCGTGAAGATTGAACGGCGTGCTATCCGCACCACCGTCAGCCGGGCGTTAGCGGGTCGTTAATTCGCTGTTAAAAGCGGCATTGTTGCGTGAAAATCCGCCTTGCGGCATTCTTCACGCCTTGTTTTGTGGGCAGCGGGGCTTTTCGACGTGCTCCACCAGTCAACGCATGGGGACTCCGGCCTTTCGCCCGCACCGCTGCGGCTGTCCTGCCTCGGGCCGATGGCGCTTGAGGACCGCGAAGGGCAAAATCTCACGCCGCGCCACCGCAAGGCGCGCGCGCTGCTCGCCTATCTGGCGCTGACCGGCCGCCCCTGCCCGAGGTCGAAGATCGCGGACCTCCTGTGGAGCGACCGCGGCCAGGAACAGGCTCGCTCAAGCGTCCGCCAGGCGATCTTCGATCTTCGCCACGTCACCATCCTCGACCGTCCGGTTGTCGCCACCTTTCGCGACGAGGTGGAGCTCGACGCGACGCTTGTCGAAACCGACCTGGCGGCGATCCTTCGGTCCGCAGGCTCCCGGGATTTCGCCGGCCTGGCGGGCCTGCTGCGGCACGCCGGCGCGGGCTTGCTGTCCGATCTCGACGGGCTCGATCCGGAATATGACGACTGGCTGCGCATCGAGCGCGCGCGGGAGCCGGCGCGGACGCTGGAAGCGGCGGTCGCGGCTGCCGGCCAGGCCTTCGACCTTGGCGACACCGACGCCGCCGAAGC
Organism: uncultured Sphingomonas sp.; assembly: GCA_965649725.1. Lineage (GTDB taxonomy): Bacteria > Pseudomonadota > Alphaproteobacteria > Sphingomonadales > Sphingomonadaceae > Sphingomicrobium. The sequence continues at coordinate 2,599 of CBFGLY010000185.1, read as the reverse complement.
GATCGTGACCGAGGTCCAGCGGCTCGACCCCACCGGCGAAGAGGCCGCGAGGCTCGCCATGCGGATCGCCCATTCGAAGGGCGACAAGGCCGCGCTCCATCGCCATTTCGCCTTGCTCGATGACCGGTTGAAGGCGGAGGTCGGCGCCGGACCGTCGGACCGGACCATCGCCTTGTTCCGCGAGCTCGAAGCAGAGGGTCCCCTGCCCGAAGGCTCCAAGCCTGCCCGAGCCGCCTCGCGCGAAAGCAGGGCTGCTGGCAGTGAAGGCCGATGGAATTTCGCCGCCGCCGGAGCGGTCGCCGCCGCGGTGCTGGTGTCCTACGGCTTGCTGCTTCGCCCCGCGCCCGCGGTTCCGGCCCAGCTCCCGCTGCTCGCCGTGCTCCCCTTCGACCAGCAGCAGGGGACGTCCGAAGCGCTCGCCGAGGGGTTATGGGACGACACCCGCCTTGCCTTGTCGCAGGGCCGGGCGGTTCGCGTCCTCGGCCGGACGACCACACTGGCGGTCGATTCCGGTCATCGCTCGCCCCAGCTCCTGCGCAAGCAGTTCGATGTCGATTATGTCCTTGGCGGCGGAGTGAGGACCCAGGGCCAGCGTGTCCGCATCATCGTCAGCCTGACCCGCGCCAGCGACGGCATCAGCCTGTGGGAACAGAGCTTCGACGGGCGGCTGGGCGATCCCATGTCGCTGCAGCTCGCCGTCGCAAGCGCGATCGAGGGCAGTATCCGTGGCCGCCTCGCCCCCGGCGGGGGCCGCCGCGCCGAGCAGATCGCGACCAGCCCGGAAGTCTATGAGCTTTACAGCCAGGCGCGGATATTGATCCGGACGCGTCAGATGCAAGGCGGTAATCAGGCTGTCGCGCTGCTTCGCCGGGCGGTTGCGCTCGACCCCAACTATGCGCCGGCGTGGGCCTCCCTGGGCTCGGCGTTATATTTTGCGCGCTACAGCCCGCAGTCCCGCCCGAATTGGCGCAGCGAGGCACGGGGAGACGTCCGGCGGGCGATCGACCTGGCCCCCAACCTGGCGAAGGCCCATGCCATTTCGGCCCTCGTCGAAGGGCTGAAATCGCCGTCCGCGCAGCGCTCGATCGAGCGGGCCGTGGCGCTCGACCCGGGCGACGCCGAAGCCTGGCTGTGGCTTGGCAACAACCGCTGCCAGCTGCTCGACATCGCCGGTTGCAGCAACGCCTACCGCAAGGCGATAGAGATCGATCCTTACCTGGCCCCCGCGGTCGACAATCTCGTCCAGAACCTGATCAACCTGGGCGACGAGAAATCGCTCGCCAGGCTCATTCGCCAGCTCGATCGGGCGGGCGCGGGCGACACGCTGGTTCCCGCTGTCCGGGCGGCGATCGCTTATAGCCGCGGCGATTATTCGGCTGGCCTTGGACCGCTGCTGCGGATCGAAACGGGAGGGAAGCCGCCCACCCAGGTCCGCTGGCGCATCACCGAGGGATTGGTCAGGCTCGGCCTTGGCGAGGAAGCGGCGCGCTTTGCCGGCGGCCCCTCCTGGGCGGCGCCCGTGATGCGGAGCGAACGCGTTCCGCCGGTGCCCTTCGATAGCTCGCCCGAGATCGCGCGGGCCTTCTGGCAGGATCAGGACAACGTCACCTGCTACACTCGTGCGATCCTGAACCTTGGCGGCGCCGCTCGGCTGGTCCGGAGTTACCGCCTCGGCTTTGCTTCCGCCAACGATCTCATCATGGTTACCAGCCAATCGACCGATCCCGGCCTGGTCCTGCCCAACCTGGTGGCGGCGTTGCAGGCCGAAGGCGACGCTTCGGACGCTGCCATCCTCATGGCGGGTGCCGAAGAGAATATTCGCAGCCGGATCGGCGTCCTGCCGCGCGACGGGGACCCGTTGTGGCAGCTGGCGCAGCTACGCGCCCTTCAGGGTCACCCGGCCCAGGCGGAAGGGCTGCTGCTCCGCGCACGCTCGCTCGGCTTCCTGCCCGACGGCTGGCAGAAGCCGCTCGACATAGCGCAGGAGCCGGCCTTCCGGACCCTCCGGGACCGCCCCCGCTTCCAGGAGCTGCGCCGCGAGATCCTCGCCCATATCGAGCGGGAGAGGCGCGAACTCGGTCCGGTCAGGCTCTGATCGCGGCCTAGCCCGCCGCCACCGGGTTCAGCGCGACGATTTCGAAATTGAGGTAGGTCGCGAAGCACAGCCAGGCGAGATAGGGGATCATCATCAGGCTCGCCGCCGGCCGCACTTTGGCGAAGGCGATCGCCGCCCCGACCGACAGGACCAGCATCGCCGCGATCACCGATAGCGCAAGCTGCGCCTTATGAAGGCCGAAGAAGATCGGCGACCAGCTAAAATTGAGCGCAAGCTGCAACGCGAACAGCGCAATGCCCGCGGTCCTCGGCTTCGACTTCGGCGCCGCCAGGATCAATGCGATCGCGATGCCCAGCAGGACGTAGAGCACCGACCAGGCCGCCCCGAACAGCCAGCCGGGCGGCATCGCGGCCGGCTTTCGCAGCGCGTCGAACCAGTCGTTTCCATAGCCGCTGTTCGAAACTCGTCCCATTAGGAAACCGACGCCGAGGATGACCGGGACGGTGACGATGGCGATCCGTGTCGCGGACGGTCCGGGGGCGG
>CBFGLY010000184.1:0-3362 GCA_965649725.1 uncultured Sphingomonas sp. | reverse complement strand
TCCTTCACCATGAAGATGAAGTCGGTCATGGCGGGCGAATAGACCGCGCCGCCCGCACAGGGCCCCATGATCAGGCTGATCTGCGGGATGACGCCCGAGGCGAGCACATTGCGCTGGAAGACCTCGGCATAGCCGCCGAGGCTCGCGACGCCTTCCTGGATGCGCGCGCCGCCTGAATCGTTGAGGCCGATCACCGGCGCGCCGACCTTCATCGCCGCGTCCATGATCTTGCAGATTTTCTGCGCGTGCCGCTCCGACAGCGAGCCGCCGAACACGGTGAAATCCTGCGCGAAGACATAGACCAGCCGGCCGTTGATCGTGCCCGATCCGGTGACGACGCCGTCGCCCGGGATCTTCTGCGTCTCCATGCCGAAGTCGACGCAGTTGTGCTCGACATACATGTCGACTTCTTCGAACGAGTCCGGATCGAGCAGGACGGAGAGCCGCTCCCGCGCGGTGAGCCGCCCCTTGGCATGCTGCGCGGCAATGCGCTTCTCGCCGCCGCCCATGCGCGCAGCTTCGCGCCGGGCTTCAAGTTCCTCGATCGTGGTGGCCATGAGTTCTCCCTGCCCAAAGGCGCTGCCACGCGGCGGGCGGAGCGTCAACGCTTCCAGTTCCTCCCTCCGCCGCAGGCGCGGGGAGGAACTAGTCGCGGCCGACGACCTCTTTCAGCTCGGCCAGCTCCCACTCGTCGTTACGGCTGAAGGGAAGCAGCGGCTTCAACGCCCGGAAGCCGGTCCGCCCCATCGCTTTGCGCAGCGAATCCAGCTCGGCGAACTGGCGGCGGAGACGATAGCGCTCCTCCGCCTCGACCTCCCGGTCCCGGTCCTGAAGCTCGCGCTCGGCGGCCAGGACGAGCTCGGTCTTGAGCATGCAATAGGCATGGATTCGCTCGGCCTGCGATCCTGCGCTCCGCCTGGCCAGCGCCTCGATCCGCTCCCCGCTCGCATCCTTGGGAAAGCCGCCGCCGCGCCATTCCGCCAGGGCCGCTTCATGCGCCGCGCTTTCCTCCGCCAGCCAGCCTTGCGCCTCGCCTTCGCCGAACCGCAGCAGGGCCAGCAGCGCCAGCGGCGCGACCACCAGGGTCACGATCATCACCAGCATCGGCTGATCCGGGAACTGGTTGAAGACCAGGTGGATCGCCGTCGCCGCGAGATAGCCCGGCACAAACCACAAGAGGTTCAGCCGGAACGTCCCGCCCGCCTTGCGCGCCGCCCGTTCGGAAAGCTCATGCGCGATCGCGGCGAGAATGGCGGCAGTCGCACCATGCATCACCGCCGTGCCGAGGCCGCGCACCATCCACACCGGCGCGGTCAGCTCGGGATAGCGGGACAAGTAAAAGATATTCTCGATGACCGAGAAACCGGCGCCGATGGTGAAGCCGGATATCACCGCGTCCAGCTTGTAGCCGACGCGGTTGCCGGCGAACAAAAGCACCACCGCGATGCCCTTCAACGCTTCCTCGATCCAAGGCGCCACCACCCGGCTGTAGAAGGAGAAGCCCATCGGCAGCGCGTCGAGCATCTGGCCGCTGATCGGCCATGCGACCAGCGCGGTCATCCCGCCCAGGATCAGCAGGCCGAGCATTTCCCAGACGCTCATCAGCTTGAAGATGTCGAGCCAGGCGAACAGCGCCGCCATCAGCAGCACCGGCACCAGCGCCAGCGACCAGTTGATGATCTCCGCCATGTTCACTGACGCGTACCTTACATGATCTTGAGGGAGGCGAGCAGCTCCGTCTGGCCGTCGATGTCCTTGTCGCCGAACCCTCTGGCGACGCCGACCGAAAAGACCATCGGCAGCCTCAGCGCGACGGTGAACGCCAGGTCGACCTGGGCGCCGACATCGTTGAGGCGATAGCTGCGGCCGTTGGGTGCGCCGACCAGCATCGTTCCGCCGAACAAGGCCGGCCGCGCATAGCTCAGGAAGAATGCCGGCGTCCCGACCTCGGCGAAGCGGATGGGCGGCAAATTCACTTCGCCGGTCAGCTTGGCGAAGCGCCGCGCTGCGATCTGGTCGATTTCGAACCCCGGAAAGCTCTCCAGCTCGCGGTACCGTTTCTCCGGCCGGTTATCGACATAGTTGTTGCGGAACGACCCGAAATAATAGGCGCCTAGAGGACTGACCTTGTTGCCGCCCGCAAGCCCGCCCTGGGCATAGATCCAGGCCGAACTGTTCGACCAGGGCAGCGGCACTCCATAATCGATCCCGCCCATGATGTGCGGATAGCTGTCGCCCAGCGCATGGTCGACGCCGCCGATGACCCGCCACTGGACGCCCTTTTCATGGTCGACGCCGCCCAATGCCTTGCGGGTATTGGTGTAGCGAACGCCCGCTTCGGCGGAGAGAATGTTCTTCGGGCTCGCGACATTCTGCGCGGACGGCAGCTGCTCCAGACCGAAATAGCCGGCGACGCTTCCGAAAATGTCGAGCTGGCGCGGCGGGTCGTAGATCTTGGTCTTGTTGTAGGAGAAGCTGACGCTGTCGCCCTTGCGGCTGCGCAGCACCGGCCCGGCGAGGTCGTAAATGTCGGCGTCGTTGTGCCAGTAGCGAAGCTTCCAGTTCAGCGTCTTATACTCGACGTCCGCGTGGAGCCGCTCCTTCCCGCGCATGTCGCCCCAGGGCGATACGCTGACCGTCGCGCTCAGCTGCTTGAACTGCATCGGGTCTTCGAAGTGGATATAATATCCGGGGGCGACCCGCTGCTTATAGCCTTCGATGACCGGATAGGCCGCGGCCAGCTTCATCCGCGCGCCCGGCCGATATTTGCCCCGCTCGGTGACCAAAGGATCGAGGTCGATCTTTGCCGGTGAGCCGACGCCCCATTGCTTCAGCTCCGGGTGGGCCTTGATTACCTGGGTGCCGAGAAATTCGACCGTGCCCAGATCGTCATGGACCCGCGGCTGGATCAGCGACGGGGTCAGCCCCTCGCCGGTATATTCATAAACCAGAAGCTGCCCGTCGGGGCGAAGCATCGGCCGGAAGAAGCCGGTCGATGCATTGGACAGAACTTCATATTTCTTCGACGCGATGTCGAACCGGAAGACGTTCGACACGCCGGTGTAATAGCTGGTCCCGTAAAGCGACTTGCCGTCGGGCGAGAAGGCGAAGGTCTCGGGCGTCGATGGCGGCAGGTCGAGCCGGGCAATCTCTTGCGGGCCCGCCATCTCCTCGAACGCCTGGGTCGACCAGACCCGCACCGACTGAGTCCCGTCGATTTCGCCATAGCTTGCGGCGACCATCGATCCGTCGGGCGAGATATCGAGATCGAACGGGGTGATCCCATAATCGAAGGTGTGGATCTGGTTGAAGCCAGCATAGGGCGCCGGGATCCGGACGATCGTCGCATAGCCGTTCTGGTG
>CBFGLY010000183.1:0-3370 GCA_965649725.1 uncultured Sphingomonas sp. | reverse complement strand
TGGCGCTAGAGCATCTGTTTCAGGGCAGTGCTTTGAACGCGGTGGACGCGAAGGGCCGCGTTTCCGTGCCTGCCTTCCTGCGCTCCGTCATCGAGCGCCGCGGCGACGCCCGCACCATCGTCCTCGCCAAGCACGACAATTTCTCCTGCCTCAGCGCCTACGATCCCGCCTACGCCGCGCTGCGTCACGAGAAGCTTGAGCGCCTGCTGGAGAAGCAGGAAACCGATCCCGCGGCCGAGCTCGACTATGCCCGCCGCACGATGATGGCCTTCGGCGCGACCGAGGAAGTGCCTTACGACAGCAGCGGCCGCGTCATCGTCCCGCCGATGATGCGCAAGAAGGGCCAGCTCGACGACCTCGCCCTGTTCATCGGCGTCGGCGAGACCTTCCAGATCTGGAACCCCAAGCTGTTCCTGGCCGACAAGAACATCCCCGAAGACATGAAGGATATCGCCCGCTTCCGGCTCGAGGAGCGCGGGCTGTGATCTCTCCGACCCTACCCATTCCTCCGCAGGATCAACACGTCCCGGTCCTGCTGAAGGAGGTCGTAGAGGGTCTCGCCGTCGTCCCCGGCGAGACCCTCGTTGACGGCACCTTCGGAGCAGGCGGCTATACGCGCGCCCTGCTCGGGGCGGGGGCGGGACGAGTGATCGGCTTCGACCGCGATCCCGACGCCATCGCGAACGGGCCGGCGCTCGTCCCGAGCGAACAGCTGACTTTGATCAACGAGAGGTTCAGCCAGATGGACCGCGCGCTGGCCGAGCGCGGCCTGCTGCCCGTCGACGGGATTGCGCTCGATATCGGCGTTTCCTCGATGCAGATCGACCAGGCGGAGCGAGGCTTCTCCTTCCAGAAGGACGGTCCGCTCGACATGCGCATGAGCCAGTCGGGCCAGACCGCCGCAGAATTCCTCAACCATGCCGAAGAGGGCGAAATTGCCCGCGTCCTCAAGGATTATGGGGAGGAGCCGCGCGCTCGCGCGGTAGCCCGCGCCATCGTCGCTGCAAGGCCGTTGACCCGAACGGCCGAGCTTGCGGCGGTGGTGCGGAAGGCCCTTGGCCACCATGCCGGGATGAAGACCGACCCGGCGACCCGCACCTTCCAGGCGATCCGGATCCATTTGAACGCCGAGCTGGAAGAGCTTGAGCAGGGGCTGCGCGCCGCCGAGCGATCGCTGCGCCCCGGCGGCCGGCTTGCGGTCGTGACTTTCCATTCCCTCGAGGACCGTATCGTCAAGCGGTTCCTCCGCATTCGCAGCGGGGCGACGCCCGCCGGATCGCGCCATCGCCCGATGGCCGAGGCCGGTCCTGCCCCCTCGTTCGAACAGGTTGCCAAGCCGGTCTCCCCTTCCGAGGCCGAGCTGGCCCGTAACCCGCGCGCGCGCTCGGCACGGCTCCGTACGGCGGTCCGGACCGATGCGCCCGCGTGGGACCAGGAGAAGGCGGCATGAGCGCGCGTGGATTCGGATCGGTGCTTTGGGCAGGCGCAGTGGCGGGAGCCGCGCTCGGCTTCTACCTCGTGTCCCTGCGCGTCGCGTCGGAACGTTCCGCGCTCGAGGATGTCGAGACCGAGATCGCCATGGCCCAGCGCGACATCCGCCTGCTCCAGACCGAGATCGGGACTCGCGGCCGGCTTGCCCAGCTCGAGCGCTGGAACGTCCGCTTCATTCGTTTGAGCGCGCCGACGGCGGACCAGTTCGTCGATGGCGGATTCCAGCTAGCGACCCTGGTCAAGCCGACGCCCAAGCCGGCGATCCAGGCGCCCGTCATCATGGCGTCCGCGCCGGTTGAATCGCAATTGGGTCAGCCCAGGCTGACGGGTGACGCGATCGAGCCGCAGCAGGCATCGCGACCCGTTAGCGAGATGGTCCATGTCGCAAGCTACAGCGTTCCGCCGCAGCCGACGGTGAAGGCGCCCGCGCCTCCCAAGCCCGGCATCAAGGCGCCGAACGCGACGGTCCGCGGGGTGAAGTCGACCCCTGCGACGAAGCCGGTCAAAACCGCGACGGCCGATCCGCTGGCGCCCTTGCCATCGGCCAAGGGCAAGGCCAAAGGCAGCGCGGCCGGCGCGCCCGGCCCAACCATCTCCCGGCGCATTTCCAAGGACAGCGACAAAGACTGATGAACGCCCCGACGCCCGCTCTCGTCGCACGGCCCGAGCGGCTCCGCCTCGTCGGACAGCGCCGTCAGATTCTCGCCGTGATGCACCAGCGGCTGATGCTGGGAATGCTGGTCTATGGCGGCATCATCCTCATCATCGCGCTGCGCCTGATCTACCTCGCGGCATTCGGCGATCATGCCGGCCGCAAGGGCGGCCTGGCCGATTTCGCGCCGGAGCGGGGCGATATCGTCGACCGCGAAGGCCATGCGCTGGCCCGCACGATCGACGCATGGACGATCGGCCTTCATCCGTCGAAGATCATCGGCAACAAGCTCGACCTGGCGCGCAAGCTGGCCGAGCTGATGCCGGAAAAGGACGCCGCTTCCTATCTGCTGATGCTGCGGTCCGACCGGAGCTTCTACTATCTACGGCGGCGCGCTCCGCCGGGGCTGGTCGCCGCGATCAACGCGCTCGGCGAGCCGGGGCTGGCGCTGGAGCGGGAACCGGACCGCCTCTATCCGCAGACGACGCTTGCTGCCCATGTGATCGGCTACACCGACATCGACGGCAAGGGGAACGCGGGCATCGAGCGGGCTTTCGACGAGCGGCTGCGCGATCCCGACCAGCGCGGCGACCCGATCGTTCTCAGCATTTCCAGCCGGGTGCAGCAGGCGCTGGAGCATGAGCTGGGCGAGGCAATGGCCAAGTTCAGCGCGATCGGCGCCGCCGGCGTGGTGATGGATATCCATACCGGCGAAGTGCTGGCGATGACCTCGCTGCCGCAGCTCAATCCGAACGCCGCCGGGCAGGGCACGCCCGAAGCGCGCTTCAACCGGGCGACGCTGGGCGTTTACGAGCTCGGCTCGACCTTCAAGCCGTTCACCGTGGCGATGGCGATGGACAGCGGAATCATCAAGTCGATGGGCCAGATCTACAATTGCCCGCAGGCGCTTCACGTCGCCGGCCGGACCATCAACGACACCCATCCGTTCGGCGGCCCCTGTTCGGTCGCCGACATCATGAAGGAAAGCTCCAACATCGGTACGGCGCAGATCGCCGACCAGGTCGGTCCAACCCGGCAGAAAGCCTTCCTCAAGAAGATGGGCTTCCTCGACAAGGTCGAGATCGAGCTGAAGGAACGCGGACGGACGCTGACCCCGGGCGCCAACTGGAACCAGATCGAGACGATGACCGTCGGCTACGGTCACGGCATCGCGGTGACGCCGCTGCACCTGGCGACCGGCTATGCGACTTTGTTCAACGGCGGCAT
>CBFGLY010000182.1:0-3374 GCA_965649725.1 uncultured Sphingomonas sp. | reverse complement strand
GCCATGACGAGGAGATCGCCGGAATGGCGCATCTCGTGGCGCCGGCGCGGGACGTGCTCTATCTCGGGCGGGGACCGGACTATCCGATGGCCCTGGAAGGCGCGCTGAAGCTCAAGGAAATCAGCTACATCCACGCCGAAGGCTATGCCGCGGGCGAGATGAAGCATGGCCCGATCGCGCTGATCGACGACCTTGTTCCCGTCATCGTCCTCGCGCCGTCAGGCCCGCTGTTCGAAAAGACGGTCAGCAACATGCAGGAGGTCCGCGCTCGCGGCGGCAAGATCATCCTCATCTCGGATGCGAGGGGCTTGGCCGAAGCGGGCGAAGGCTGCATGGCAACGATCGAAATGCCGGAAGTGCACCCGCTCATCGCGCCTTTGGTCTATGCGGTTCCTGTCCAGCTGCTCGCTTACCATGTCGCCGTCGCCAAGGGCACAGACGTCGACCAGCCGCGCAACCTGGCGAAGAGCGTCACGGTCGAATAGGTCAGGCGGCCGCCTGGGCTTCCAACAGGCGAACATGCCTGGCGAGGCGGTCGTAAAGGAAATCGATGACTGCGCGGACCTTTGCGCTGTGGCGCACGCGTTCGTGCGTCAGGAGCCACAGGCTGCGCTTGTGATGCGCCTTGGGCGGTATGCAGCGAACGAGATCCGGATCGGAATCGCCAAGGATCGCAGGAAGGACGGCGATTCCCAGGCCCGACCGGATCGCTGACAGCATTCCGGTGGCGGAACCATGGTGCATGATCACCTTGTCCTGCAGGCCAAGGTCGTCCAGCCACGCCGAATAGGCCTTCCACAGCCCGCCGCCCCCGCCGCCGATGAAGGCGTGCTTCTGCAGCTCTTCGCGACTGGTTGGAACGCCGTTGGCATCGGCATATTCCCGGCTGCAATAAAGCGTCCAATCGTCGTTGCATAAACGGCGTCCGACAACGCCTCCGCCCTGGGCATTCGACACGCTGCGCAAGGCGATGTCCGCCTCTCCCGCACCCAGGTCGCGCATCTCCTGGCCCTCGTCGATTTCGATCCTGATGTCAGGGTGGAGCTCGTGGAGCTCGCGGAGCATCGGCGCCAGCAGGACCATGAAGATGTCCTGCGTCGTCAGCCGGACCGATCCGCTGATTTCCCGAGTGCGCGATTCCGCGGCCTGCGCGAACTGCTCGGCCGCGGCGGAAACCTGCCGGGCATGGCGAAGAAGCGCCTCTCCATCCGCAGTCAGGGTATAGCCGGCGTTCCGCCGCTCGAACAGCGAGAGGCCAAGCGCATGCTCTAGTGCGGCGATACGCCGCGCGACGGTCGTTTGGCTAACCCGCAACGCACGGCCAGCCTTCAGCGTGCTGCCCTGTTCGGCAACCGCGACAAGGTAGCGCAGGTCGTTCCAATCGATCATCCAACGCCCTCCTGCCATATCGGCGGCGCCCCTGCATTCTGCATTATTGCAGAACCGTTGTGCAACATCGTTTCTGACATAGGTTGCTTGAAAGGACTAAATAACCGGTCGCGCCGGATTTCCGGCCCTTGCAAAAAGGGGATAGGACATGACCAAGATTTTCCTCGCTTCTCTGCTGGCCTTCACCGCGGTTCCAGCCTTGGCGGAAACGCCCGCGACCGTGACCAGCATCGTCCGGACCGCCGACCTCGACCTCGCCAGCGAAGCTGGACAGCGGACCCTCGACAAGCGCCTGTCGCAGGCGATTATCGAGGTTTGCGGCGAAGTCTCGCCTTCGGATCTCGCCGGCCAGAACAAGGTGCGCGAATGCCGCAAGGATGCGCACAACCGGCTCGACGCCCAGCGTGACCAGCGCATCGCTGCCGCGTCGTCCAGCCCGATCCTGGTTGCGTCGCGCTAAAGCCCTGTTGTCCCCGGCGCCGCGCCGCAATAGCCTTCGCCCATGAAGCATGTTTCGGGTGGATGCCATTGCGGCGCGGTACGATTCCGGGCGGACTTGCCGGACGAGCCGGTACCCGCGCTCGATTGCAATTGCTCGGTCTGCTCGATGACCGGCTTCCTCCACATCATGGTGCCCCATGACGCTTTCGTGCTGGAGCGTGGCGGCGACACGCTGACCAGCTACCGCTTCGGCACCGGAGCCGCGGAGCATCTTTTCTGTTCCGTCTGCGGCATCAAGAGCTTCTACCAGCCGCGCAGCCATCCCGATGCCTGGAGCGTCAACGCTCATTGTCTCGACGAGCCCGTGGCCTTGTCGATCGAACGGTTCGACGGACGGGATTGGGAGCGCGCCAAGGCAGCCCTCGACGGCGGTGAAGCGGCTGGCTAGGGCGGGGCCCGTGACCCACCGCGCCCTTCGCCTCCGCCTCGATTCCTCGGCACTCCAGAATAATTGGCGCTGGCTGCAGCGTACCGCGGGCACTGCGGCGGGAGCGGCGGTCAAGGCGGACGGCTATGGGCTCGGCGCAGTCGAAGTCACCCGGCGCCTGGCCGAGGCCGGCTGCCGCGACTTCTTCGTCTCGACCTGGGCCGAGGCCGACGCGCTTGGCCCGATGCCCGGGGGAACCGAGCTGTCGGTGCTTCACGGGGTCGGTCCGGACGATTTGGCGGCTGCGCTTCGAAGCGGCGCCAGGCCTGTCTTGAATACGGCCGAACAGGTGAAGCGGTGGAAGGACGCGGCCCCGGATCGCCCATGCGACGTGATGGTCGATACAGGCATGAATCGCCTCGGGCTCAGGGTCGAAGAACTTCATGTCACCGACGGTCTCGCGATCCATAGCTTGATGAGCCATCTCGCCTGCGCCGACGAAGACAGCGCGATGAACGCCGTGCAGCGCGATCGTTTCGCGGCGGTCGCGGCAACCGTGCAGGCGCGGCGGTACAGCCTCGCGAACAGCGCCGGGGTGTGCCTGGGCGGGGAATTCGCGTTCGATCTCGTTCGGCCCGGCCTCGCCCTCTATGGCGGCATCCCGCGCCGGGAGGCAGAAGGACATATTGTCCAGGTTGCCTATCCGGAGGCCGAGGTCGTCCAGCGCCGGACGATCAAGGCGGGCGAAACCTGCGGCTATGGCGCAACCTGGGCCGCGGCGGCCGATACAGAGGCTGCGATCGTCAACATCGGTTACGCCGACGGCTATCTCCGCTGCTTCGCGGGCAAGGGCTCCGCTTCGGCGGACGGGAAAGCGCTACCCCTGATCGGCCGAGTGTCGATGGACCTAATCGCGCTGGACGCGAGCGCCGCTCCGGGACTGGCCGAGGGCGATTGGGTCACGCTCGATTACGACCTTCCGGCTGCGGCGGAGGCGTCGGGTCTTTCCCAATATGAACTTCTGACGGGTCTCAGCGACCGGCTGGAACGGCGCTGGATTTAGGAGCCGGCGTCTTCGGCTGATAGGCGCACAGGTCGGCGACGGGGCACCGCCAGC
>CBFGLY010000181.1:0-3387 GCA_965649725.1 uncultured Sphingomonas sp. | reverse complement strand
AACCGCCGACCCTCTCGGTGTAAACGAGATGCTCTACCAACTGAGCTAAGCGCCCGCGCGCATGGCCGATGCCATGAGCGGCACCGTTCGGCAAGCCGCGGCTCGCCATAACTCTCCGTTAATCTCCTTGGATTTAACAATAAGTTGCCAAATGGCGAGAGGATGTTAGCAACCTCTGCATTCGGATTAGGGAGGCTCGGTATGAAATCGCAATCAGGACATCAAAAAAAGACTTGGGTGAAGCCGGAAGTACGGCAGATTCTCGCCGGCTCCGCCGAGAATGGGTCGAACGCGACGACCAATGGCGACGCCCCGTCGGGCGGCACCAAGTCCTGACAGGGTCCTAAGCCCGGCCAAAAGAGCTACAGGGCGCGTACCAGCCTGACCGCCATCGCGGCCCAGGGCGGATCGGCGATGACCGTTTGCCTTCCGCCGGCGCCGAGCGGGAGCAGGTGGAGCTTGCCGCCGGCCTGAGCCGCGCCCGGATCTTCTCGTCCGATCAGCCGTCCGAACAGGAAGCGACCGGCCGGGCGCGGCAACAGCACGTCCCGGTTGAGCGCAAGCCCGAATTGGTCGGGATCGAGCCGGTCGCACCAAATCTCGTCCCCCGCACGATAGTCGCCGATGCTTGCGGAAACGGTCATCGCGATCTGGCCGGCGGAAACCTTTGGCGGCACGACCAGCGCCTGCCGCCGTGGCGCCGCTGCGCCGTTCGCACCAAGCACGGCGACCACTGGCAGCTCGGCCCGGTCCGGGTGGTCGACCAGGTCGGCGGCATCGACCCCCAGCGCCGACGCGATCCGGTTCAACCATCCGACCGACACCGTGCGGGTGCCCGTCTCCAGCCTGCCGATGGTCTGCGGAGTGGTCGGCGGAGTGCAGGCGCGGGCGACATCGTCCAGGGTCATGCCGCGAGCTCGGCGCACTTCGCGGATTCTGGTGATCATGAGCTACACTCCTAACGCGAACCAATGTGGTTTTCTTCTTTCCTACAGTTTTGCCGCTATGGCAAGCCTTGAGCGAATCGACACACCATGAAGGAGCCGCTCATGCACGCCTCGACCAACCCCAAGCTCATGCTTGGCGAACGCGCCCTGGACGGGGTCGGCCAGAAAGGACGGCCCGGCCGATCGGTGACGGTCAACCTGGCCGAAAGCCCGCTCGGCTGGCTGTTCGCCAGGGGACATGTCACGCGCCGGCAAATGGAGGCGGGCGAGCGCCTGCGCAGCGATTGGGAGCGGGCCCAGCTGAATCCGCGGGTGACGATGAGTTGGGACGCCGCGCCGATCGCCCGCTCGCGTGGCGGATCCGCGCCGGGCATCGACCTCAACGGATCGCAGCTGGATGCCAAGCGGCGGTTCGAGGCCGCGGTGGATCAAGCGGGTCCAGGGCTTGCCGACATATTGTGGCGGGTCGTTTGCGCCGGCGAGGGGATGCGGGATGCCGAGACCGCGCTCGGCTGGCCGGCGCGCGCGGGAAAGCTGGTGCTGTCACTGGCGCTGGACCGGGTCGCGGATTATTACCGGGTCCGCTGATCCGTTAAGTTCACAAATCCGCCCGGTCTCGGCGCCGTTGTCCATGAACTTTGTGACCTTAAGCGCTGCTGGGAGAAAGGTCCGTCAAGATGATTCTCTACGGTTCTACGCTCTCGCCTTATGTTCGAAAGGTCGCCGCCTACCTCGCCGAAAAAGGCATCGATCATGAGCTGAAGCCGACCGGGATCGGCGATCCCGACCCGGACTTCAGGGCGGCAAGCCCGTTCGGGAAGATGCCGGCATTGATCGACGGCGATTACAGCCTCGCCGATTCCAGCGCGATCATCCATTATCTGGAAGCGAAATACCCCGATCCCGAGCTGATCCCGGCCGATCCGCAGCTGCGCGGAAAGACGATCTGGTTCGAGGAATTTGCCGATACGGTCCTGATGGGCTGCGGCGCCAAGATGTTCTTCAACCGGATCGTTGCGCCGCGCTTCCTTGGCCGGGAAGGGGACTTGGCGGCGGCCGACGCTGCGGAGCGCAACGAGCTTCCGCCGATCCTCGATTATCTGGAAAGCGTCATTCCCGACAGCGGCCATCTGGTCGCCGACCGGCTGACCATCGCCGACCTCGCCGTCGCAAGCCCGCTGGTGAACCTTCAGCATATGGGAATTGCCATTGACGAAGGTCGCTATCCGCGAACCGCCGCGTTCGCCCGAGCATTGCATGGCCGGCCCAGCTTCGAACCGCTCATCGCGCGGGAGATCGCCTTCTTCGAACGCCAGGCCGCATAAGAAAGGGCCGCGCCTGCGGGGAAACAGGCGCGGCCCTTATTGGGTCAGCTAAGGATTATTTGCCTTCGGGCGCGCCCTGGCCGTCCTTGCTGAAGTCCTGGTCTTCGTCCTCGACCAGTTCGCTGCTGGTGTCCCTCTGGCCTTCCGACCCGACGAAGCCGCTTTCGGATTCACCCGTCGGTTCGGCACCAAGAGACGATCCTTCGACGTCGCTGCGCTGCTGAGTCGCAGTCTCGCCGAAGCCCGACTGGCTGGAGTCGGATTGGCTGCCCGACTGGCCGGCCTGATCGAACTGGCCCGACTGGCCGGACCGGTCCTGGTTGGTCGACTGGTCGAACTGGCCCGACTGGCTCTGGCCGGTTGCGGCCTGGTCGCCGGTCTGCTCGGCGCCGCGTCCGGAATCGCTCGACTGGCCGGATTGGCCCGACTGCTGATTGCCCTGCGAGGTGGGCTGCTGTTGCGACTGGGACTTGCTGATGTCCGACTCGCTGCCGGTCGAGGGGTTCTGGTTTTCGCGATTTTCCATGGGCTTACGCTCCTCCTTGTCTGACCCCCCGCTCCTGCAGGCTAAACCGCGAGCCGCGCCCGCCCGTTCCACCCTTCTCTGCGGCAATGCGACGAATTGATGGGAAGGGCCGCGATTCGAACAGGTGGATGGCTGAATTCCGCCATCGCCTGCCGGGGGGCGATGCGATGAGCCGAGCGAAACGAAAAAGGCCGCCGGGAAATCCCGACGGCCTTTGTGTTCGCGCAGTTTTAGACGCTTAGGCTGCTTCGCCTTCGCCTTCCGCCGCTGCCGGAGCTTCCGCGGCGGCTTCTTCCGCCACCGCATCCTCGGGCACCGTTCCCGGCTCGGCGTTCGGATCGAACTCCTCGGTGAAGCCGGCCTCGTCGCGCTCGAACATCGACGCCATGACATCGATGCCCTGGGCCTGCAGCTCGGCCTCTTCGGGCGAGCGGGCGACGTTGACCTTGACGGTCACGCTGACCTCGGGGTGCAGCGCGACCTTCACCTCGTGCATGCCGATCGCCTTGATCGGGGCCTTCAGCACGATCTGGCTCTTCGACACCTTGGCGCCTTCGGTTTCCAGCGCCTCGACGATGTCGCGGGCCGA
>CBFGLY010000180.1:0-3392 GCA_965649725.1 uncultured Sphingomonas sp. | reverse complement strand
CGCTGATCCCGTCGCTGAAATATTCCTGCTCGGCATCGCCGCTCATATTGGCGAATGGCAGTACGCAAATTGACCGGTCGCGCCCGGCGGAGACCCTGCCCTCCGTCGCCGTAAGCGGCGCCAGTTCCCCGAGGCTGTGCATGAGCTTCTTCCAACCGGCCGCATTGCGATCGGCGTTCCAGCCTTCCAGGTCAGCGCACTGAATCTGGTTGAACGGCAACGGCGGGACGGTGCCGTCAAGCGCCGCCTGGACCAGAGTTCCGGCCGCGCGCGCAACATCGGCTTCCGCTCTCACCCATTGCGATCTGCCCGCCTCGGCGGACCACAGCACGACGACGGCTTGAGCAGCTCTCAGCCGCTCGTCGATCACGTCGGCGTAAATTCGATGGACTGGCAGCTGGTCGTCGCGCCACACCTGGTAGCCGCTGGCCCGCAGTTCGGCGGCGACGCGTGCCGCCTTCGGCTCGTCCGCCCGAGCATAGGAAACGAACAGATTCGGCATTCGATCGTCCTCGAAGCCCTTTGCGGCTCGATATCAGGTCTCTAACGGGGAGTCATGATGCGGAGCTTGTTCGTCACGAACCTCTATGAGGCGGAACTGGGCGACGACGCGCTTCTGGACGAGCTGGCTCATAGCGTTCGTGCTCTTGCGGCGGACGATACGGCCGGCATCCGGTGGAGCCGCGACAAGGGCTATCGGGGCTACACGAGCTACGCTTCGCTGAACGACCTTCCCCGGCGCGATCCGGCATTCATGGACCTGAAGAAGCTGCTCGATCGCCATGCGGCCAAATTCGCCGCCGAATTGGCATTCGACCTGCCCCGCAAACCGAAGCTCGACAGTCTGTGGGTAAACCTCCTGAGAGCCGGCGGGCACCACTCCGCCCATATCCATCCGCATTCCATCCTGTCGGGAACGCTCTACGTCGAGGCGCCGAAGGGCAGCGGACCGATCCGTTTCGAAGATCCGCGCCTGCCGCTGATGATGGCGGCGCCGGTCCGCCGCGATGATGCGCCGGACCAATTGCGCAGCTTCGTCAGCGTCGACCCACGCCCCGGCTTGCTGCTGATGTGGGAAAGCTGGCTGAGGCACGAAGTGCTGGCCGGCAGCGCCAAGGCCGACCGGCTCAGCATCAGCTTCAACTATTCGTAAAGTTCGGCTCCCGGTCGTAGAATTCGACCCGCATCTGCATTCGTCCGACAGGTTCAACCCAATGCGTTTCTTCGGGGCGGATCAGGCCGGCCAAGTCGGGATTGAGAAGCTCGGCTCGGCCATTCGGGAAACTGAGCTTCAAACGGCCTTCCAGCACGCGGACGATTCCCCACGTCCCGGCCTTGGTCCGGTGCTCCCGGCGAAGCGCCGCCGGGAGCGTGTTTTCGGTGAAAACCGGCGTCATCTTGTAAGGCGCGGTCACGCTGCGATCCGCATCCCGCCCTGATGAGGCGGCGACGGCGCGATGGCGGCCTCGTCGACCGGCAAACCCGCAAGCTCATTAGCGAACCCGTGGTTGACGTCGCGATGGTGTGCCTCATCAGCCCGGACGACGAGCACAACGTCTCGCAAAGTCGCTTCGTCGGGCAGGCCCCAATAGCGCTTGGCGATTTCCGGTGCCGCGACATTGGCACTGCGGCCTTCGTCAATCTCCCTGAGGTAGAGGGTGTAGCTGAGCACCGCCTCCTCCTCGAAATATCCGACGACGCGGTGGGCGGTGCGCGGGCTGACGAGATAGAGACCGAAGAAAGCCAGGTAGAAGATCCACTGCACGCCCAGGATCACCAGCCGCTCGAACAGGGTGGGCTTCGCGATCGCGACGAAGGTCATCAGGTGCATCCGCTCATTCTCCGCCTCGTCCATCAACGTGCGAATCCAGCCCTTGTCGTCGCACATGCGGCGCAGGCACTTGAGGTGATTGATGGTCGCGCCGACCATTCCCGGCACCGCCGCCACGGTCTCCAGCACGATGGCGCGATGACCGTAGCGCTTGGCGAAGAAAGTATCGGCGCAAAAGCGGAGCATCTTGGTGAAGCCATAAGCGACCCGATCCGAAAGGCCGCGCGGATCGTGATGGACGCCCAAATCGACAAAGGGTGCTGACATCATGCTTCTCCTTCAGGCGGCAACCGCGCCGCGTTTCGATGGAAGTCTGAAATAGAGGCCGAGCTTGAGGCTCTCGGCAATTCGGTCGGCCTTGGCGGCGACCGCAGCCGCGTCGTCCGGACCCAGTTCCTCCGACGCCGTTTCCCGCCAGAGCGAGAGCCAGCGATCGAACATTGCCGGCTTGATAGAGCCTTCGTGACGAAGATGCGCCGCCATCGGGTTCCCCTTGTAGCGCCCGCTGGTTAGCATCACCGACGACCAGAATGCGCCGAGCTTGTCGAGGTGCTCGGGCCAGTCGGCAATGGCCGCGTTGAAGACGGGGCCGATCAACTTGTCCTCGCGCACCTTCGCGTAGAAGCGGTCGACCAGCCGCTGGAGTTCGGCTTCGCTCATCACGCCACCATCGCGATGATGCCGATGGCGAGCACCCCGAAAGCCAGCAGCACGGGAACCACGAAAATCTGAGCCAGCGCCCCGCCGCCCGAGACATGACCGGTGTAGGTCTGCATTCCTTGCGACATGAAGCGGCCCAGTGACGGACGGCGCGCGGGATCGGCTTCCAGCTTCAGGAAGATGGCGGGAACGGACAGAAATGCCGCCAGGAAAGCCAGGTCGATGACAATCATGAACGGCGCTTGGCCGGCATTGGCGATGGTTAGAGCGAGGAGCGCGATGATGGTGAGATAAACAGCGGCGATCATCAGGCCGATCGCTGCAGGCAGGTCCGGAACCGCATGTTCCGGCTGCCGGGCCACGTCGGCAATCTCAGCAGGTTCGACGACATCAAACTCTTCCGGGCGATTGAGCAGATCGTGCCGCATGGTCCCCTCCGACTCGCTAAATCATGTATCTGAGCCGCATCTATTCAGGTTTGAAAAAACATGCAATAGGAATACATGTTTCGTGGATGAAGAATTTTTGACGGGCTTTGGATGAAGCTGACCCTTTACACCGACTATGCGCTAAGAGCGCTGATGCACCTCGCCGCGAAGCCCGAGCGGCTGGCGTCGATCAACGAGATCTCCAGGACCTACCGCATTTCGCATAATCACCTGACCAAGGTCGTTCACGACTTGCGCAAGGCGGGTTTCATTGAGGCCGTGCGTGGTCGAAGCGGTGGCGTGCGGCTGGCGCGGCCGGCCTCCGAGATTACCGTCGGCGCTGTCGTTCGCCACACGGAAGGAGGCTTCGGCCTGGTCGATTGCGGCTCCTGCGTAATCGCACCCGCCTGTTCGCTGACCGCCGCGCTTCACCGGGCACTCGCGGCCTTCATGGATGTCCTCGACGGCTATTC
>CBFGLY010000179.1:0-3397 GCA_965649725.1 uncultured Sphingomonas sp. | reverse complement strand
GGCCGGATCCAGTCGCTGCGCGAAGGGAACCGCGAGCTGATCGCCGGCATCAAACGCCGGGGTACCGAGGAGGTCCGGGAGCGGCATTTCGCGCTCGGCATCAACTGCACGGGGCCGCTGGGCGCACTGAAACGAACCGAGGATGGCGTGCTGAAGACATTGTTGAGCAAGGGCATGGCGCGGACCGACGCACTCGGGCTGGGGCTGGACGTCGACGCTCGTTCGCGGGTCCTTCGATACGGGTCCTCGACAGGCCCGGTGCCTACTCAGGATGAGCGGCAACGCTTGTGGGCGGTCGGTCCGCTGACCAAGGGCGCCTTCTGGGAAATCGTCGCGGTGCCGGATATCAGGGGCCAGGCGGCGGCTGTAGCCGATGACCTAGCCGAGGAGCTTCGCAAATGAGCCCGACCCCTGACGACGGCCCTTCGACGGGCTCAGGACAGGCATCCCCATCGAATGGGGATCTGGTGCAGGAATCGACCAAGATCCCGGTGCCCGACGAGGTGGCGGAGGCGGTCCGCACGCTGATCCGCTGGGCCGGCGACGATCCGACCCGCGAGGGGCTGGTCGACACTCCGCTTCGGGTGGCCCGGGCGTGGAAGGAATATGCCCGCGGCTACGAAGAAGATCCCTGCTCGCATCTCAGCAGGACCTTCGAGGAAGTCGGGGGTTATGACGAGATCGTGCTGCTGAAGGACATTCCCTTCCAGAGCCATTGCGAACATCACCTCGCGCCGATCATCGGCAAGGCGGCGATCGCCTATCTGCCGGGCGACCGGGTGGTCGGGATCAGCAAGCTGGCGCGGGTGCTCCACGGCTTTGCCCGGCGGCTGCAGGTGCAGGAGCGGCTGACCGCGGAGGTAGCGGACTGCATCTGGAAGCATCTGGAGCCCAAGGGGGTCGCGGTGGTGATCGAGGCCAGCCACGCCTGCATGACCGCGCGGGGCGTCGGAACGCCGGGCGTCATGATGACCACCAGCCGGATGATGGGCATTTTCCGGAGCGACGAGCGAAGCCGCCGCGAGGTGCTGGCCCTGATGGGCTATTAAATTTTCCTTCATCAAAAATATTGCATCGATTAATTAACGAGGTTACGTCCCGGACCGGACGACCTCGCCCGTCAATCTGGTTTGTGACGGGGCCGCCCACCGAAAGGGGGGGTGGCCGTTCGGGTCATCCTTCCGGTGACAGGAGGGGATGACCAGATGAAATTCACTCTTTCGACGGCGATGGCCGCAGCGATTCTGATCGCGGTTCCGGCCTGCAAGCAACAGGAGGCCGGATCCAACGCTCCGGCAGCGGAAGCGGAGGCGGCTTCGCTGGAAGCGCTCAACGGCACCTGGACGGTCGACCTTGCCAGCCTGAAATTCGAAGGCAAGCCGGACGAGCTTCTGCTCAAGGACGGGATCTATAGCTGCAGCAGCTGCATCCCGCCGCTCACCAACTTCGTGGCCGATGGCGCGATGCATCCCGTCACCGATCGGCCCTACTTTGACAGCATGTCGGTCAAGGCGGTCGACGACAAGACGATCGAAATCCACCGGGCGAAGGCTGGCAAGGAAGTGCTGACGATGACGCAGAGCGTGTCGGCGGACGGCAATGTCCTGACCTCCAAGTTCAAGGACACGGGCACGCCGGGCCAGACGATCGAAGGTCAGGGCACGGCTCAGCGGACGGGACCCGCACCGGCCGGCGCCCACGCCGTTTCGGGCCAGTGGAAGCAGGACCGGATCGGCGATTATTCGAAGGACGCGCTCGACATCGTCTACAGCATCGCGGGCAATACGGTGACCTCGAGCTCGCAAGGGCAAAGCTATAGCGCCGAGATCGGCGGGCCGGCGGTCGCGATCCAGGGCGATACGGGCGGGACGATGGTGGCCGTCAGCCGCGACGGGGCGGGCCTGAAGGAAACCTATACGCGCGACGGCAAGGAAGTATCGGTCGTCACCATCACGCCGAGCGCGGACGGCAAGTCATTCAGCCTGGTCAACGCGGACTCGCGCGACGGGTCGAAAGTCAGCCTGACGGCGAACAAGAAAAGCTGAGAAGCAGGCGCAGGGGGCGCAAGGGGGCAGCGTTGCCGACCAGACGGCGCTGCTCCCTTTTTTTGCCTAGTCGGGGCGGCTGTAGGTGGCGCCGGCGGCCGCGGCGGCCGTGTTGAACGGATTGCGCCACAGGCTGGTGAAGCCGTCGAAGATGACCCGCGCGGCGCGGGCGATGGTGCCCGGGCGATCGGTCCCGGAGCGGGCGAACATCGCCACCGCCAGGCGGCGGCCGTCGTCGAGCGTGATGAAGCCGACGTCGCTGGTGTAATTGTTCAGCGTGCCCGTCTTGTGCTGGACCAGCGTGCCGGCGGGCAGAAGGCCGCGGATGCGGTTCTTGCCGGTCTGGCAGCGGGCCATCAGGCCGAGCAGGTAGGAGCGGCTGGAAGGCTTCAGCAGCGAGCCGCTGTCGATGCGCTTCAACAGGTCGACCATCGCCTTCGGAGTCGAGCTGTCGCGGATGTCGTGCAGGTCGCGGCGGGCGGCGAGCAGCCCGGCGATGTTGCGGTCGATGCGAAGGCCGGTGATGCGATGCTGGTCGAGCCATTTCTGAAGCGTCGCGGGCCCGCCAAGGTCGCGCATCAAGATATCGGTGGCGCGGTTGTCCGAATGGATCAGCATCGCTTCCATCAGGCTGCGCGCCGAGCGGCCGCTAATCCTGTCGTCGAGGGTGCGGCGGCCATATTCGACCTGGCTGAGGTAATTGGCCGCGACCGCGATCTTGACCGTGCTGGCCATCGGGAAGGGCTCGTCGCCGGCAATGCTGACCATCTCGCCGGTCTTGAGGTCGAGCGCGGCGATTCCGATGTTTCCGGGATTGGCCGCGGCGAGCCAGCTCAGCTGCTGTTCGAGCGGCTTGAGGCGGACCGGCGCTTCGGCAAAGGCCGGCTGCGCCAGCAGCGACAGCAAAAAGACAATGATTGCAGTGACTCGCAATGCCTTCTCCCGCCCGGTGAAAATCAGAGGATCAAACCGGCAATGTGACGCTGCAAAGGTGGACGAATGGTTAACGAGTTATGACTTAACCGACGGACCAAGCCTCGGCCACCGAAGGGACAACGACTGAGTCTGGATTTCGCACGAGTCACCGCACGGTCTGTCTCAAAGTGGTACTTTGGGTCAGCGGAGTGAATCCGCGCTGCCGCTGCGCGTCAGTTTTGAATGTCAGACGCTCAACGCCGTGCGGCGGCGGCTCGTCGATAATCGGCAACCCTGGGTTCGGCGTGGGCGTTAACGGGGGCGCGAGAATGCTGTTTGCGTTGCCTCGCCGGTCAGGGCCGGGCGCGCGTAGCGTTAGCGCCTCCCTTTTTGCGTACGGACGGGCGCGGCCTTCCCTCCCCCACGCCCGTCCATTT
>CBFGLY010000178.1:0-3401 GCA_965649725.1 uncultured Sphingomonas sp. | reverse complement strand
CCGAGGTGCTGGAGGCCGAGGAATATTTCTCGCCCGGGCAGAAGGGCAGCTCGGCGATGCCGCACAAGCGCAACCCGGTGCTGACCGAGAACCTGACCGGCCTCGCCCGCGTCGTCCGCTCGGCGGTCGTCCCGGCGATGGAGAATGTCGCGCTCTGGCATGAGCGGGATATCAGCCACTCCTCGGTCGAGCGCTTCATCGGCCCCGACGCCTGCATCACGCTCGACTTCGCGCTGGCCCGGCTCACCGGCGTGATCGACAAGCTGCTCGTCTATCCGGAGCGGATGCGGAAGAATCTCGACAAGATGGGCGGGCTGGTTCACTCGCAGCGCGTCCTGCTCGCGCTCACCCAGGCGGGGCTCAGCCGCGAGGACAGCTATGCGCTGGTCCAGCGCAACGCGATGAAGGTGTGGGAGAGCGACGGCGAACTGTCGCTGCTCGACCTGCTCAAGGCTGACCCCGAGGTGACGGCAAGGCTGTCGGAAACCCAACTCGAAGAACTCTTCGATCTCGGCTATCATCTGAAGCGGGTGGACATAATTTTCGAGCGGGTCTTTGGAAAATAGCATCCAGCCTTGCGCGCTGTTGCTGCTGGTCGCGTCCGACTGGCGGATCACGGCCGTCAGCGCCAATGCCGCGATGATCGGCGGCCAGCGGCCGGTGGACCTGGTCGGTCAGCCGCTGGCGGACCTGATCGGAAGCAAGGCGATCCATGCCCTGCGCAACCGCCTGTCCTGGCTGTCGAAGGACGAGAGCGAAGTTCACGACTTCGGCGTTGAGTGGGGCGACGTTGCGCTCGACGTCCGGGCCAGCCGCGACCGCGACGGGCACCTGATCGAGGCCGAGCTGGCTACCGAGCAGCGCCTTCCCGACGGGATCGGGATGGTCCGGTCGATGAGCGATCGGCTGAGCGGAGACGACCCGTTGAAGCTTGCGGACCAGGCCATGCGCCAGCTTTGCGCGCTGACCGGATTCGACCGTCTTGGGCTCACCGACCTCAGTGGCGAAACCATCGTGTCGGCCGGCCGTAGCGAAGTGAATATGCCGGCGAGCGTGGAATCGAAGATGTCGGTTCCGGCCATCCTTGCCGACGTGGATGCCGAGCCGGTCGCGATGGTTGGCGACATCAGCGATGCGCAGGTCGCCCGGGCGAGTTTCCGGGTTCCGGATGACGCCACGCGCGACAGGCTGACCGGATCGGGCATCGCGGCGGCGATGACCTTGCCGCTAAGGATTGACGGCAATCCGGTCGCCGGACTCCACGCCTATCATAGTTCACCACGCCGCTGCCCCGCCGAACGCAGGTCGGTCGCGCATCTGTTCGCGGAGCGGCTGGTGGCCCGGATGGCTCGGCAGGGCTGGACGCCCTAACCGCCGAGAATATCCTTGATCCGGCCGAAGAAGCCCTTGCTGGCCGGACATTCGTCGCCGGTCTCGGTTTCCCGGAATTGTTCGAGGATCGCTTTCTGATCCTTGCTGAGCTTGGTCGGCGTCTCGACGAGGATGCGAGTCATCAGGTCGCCGCGCCCGCGCCCGTTCAGCACGCTCATGCCCGCGCCGCGCTGGCGGATGGTTTCGCCCGACTGGATGCCGGCCGGAATCTTGATCTCGATCTTCTCGCCGTCGATGCCCGGGATCGCGATGTTGCCGCCGAGCGCCGCGGTGGTGAAGCTGATCGGCGCCTCGGCGACAAGGGTGGTCCCTTCCCGGCTGAAGATGGCGTGGCGCTTGAGATGAACGAACAGGTAGAGGTCGCCCGACGAGGCACCGCGAACGCCCGCCTCGCCTTCGTTGGCAACGCGGATGCGCGTGCCTTCGTCGACGCCGGCCGGGATGTTGACGTTGATCTTGCGCGCCTTGAGCGCACGCCCTTCGCCTTCGCAGCCATGGCAGGGATCCGCCACCGTTTCGCCGGACCCCATGCAGGAAGGACAGCCGCGCTCGACGACGAAGAAACCCTGCTGCGCCCGGACCTTGCCCGCGCCGCCGCAGGTCGCGCATCGCGCCGGCGCCGCCTGACCCTTCGAGCCTGAGGCGTTGCACGCTTCGCAACGGGCGAGGGCCTGGATGGCAATCGTCTTCTCGGTCCCGGCGAACGCTTCTTCCAGCGTCAGTTCCAGGTCGTAGCGCAGGTCCGAACCGCGCGCCGCGCTGGCCCGCTGGGCGCGCGGGTCCATGAACTCGCCAAAGATCGAGGAGAAAATGTCGGAAAAGCCTTCGAAGCCCTGCCCGCCGCCGAACGGTCCGCCGCCACCGCCATTTTGGAAGGCGGCGTGGCCGAAGCGGTCGTAGGCCGCGCGCTTCTGCGGGTCCTTGAGGCAATCATAGGCCTCGTTGAGAGCCTTGAAGTGCGACTCCTTGTCGGTGCAGCCGCCGTGGCGATCGGGATGGCAATCCATCGCCGCCTTGCGAAATGCAGCTTTGATCGTCCTGTCGTCGGCATTCCGCGGAACGCCGAGCAGTTCGTAATAATCCGTACTCACGGGATCCCCACCCCAACAACCCGTTCGGGCTGAGCCTGTCGAAGCCCTGTCCTTCTTCCGTTCAATGTCAGAAAAGACAGTCCTTCGACAAGCTCAGGACGAACGGCATTTTTCAATGCCGTTACGCCTTCTTGTCTTCGTCGACTTCCGAAAATTCGGCGTCGACCACTTCTTCTTCCGGAGCCGCCTCGGAGGTAGCCTCGGCGCTCTCCGCACCGGCTTCGGCGCCCGGAGCGGCCTGCGTCTTTTCATAGATCGCCTGGCCCAGCTTCATCGCCGCCTGCGCAAGCGCATCGGTCTTGGCCTTCATCGCCTCGGCATCGCCGCCTTCGACAGCGGTCTTCGCCTCGGCGATCGCAGTCTCGATCTCACCCTTCAGCGACGCATCGACCTTGTCGCCATGCTCCTTGAGCTGCTGCTCGGTCGAGTGGATCAGGCTTTCCGCCTGATTCTTCGACTCCGCACCCTCACGGCGCTTCTTGTCCTCGTCGGCGAACTGCTCCGCCTCCTTGACCATCTTGTCGATGTCGTCATCGGACAGGCCGCCCGAAGCCTGGATCTTGATCTGCTGCTCCTTGCCCGTGCCCTTGTCCTTGGCATGGACGTTGACGATGCCGTTGGCGTCGATGTCGAACGTGACCTCGATCTGGGGCACGCCGCGCGGGGCGGGCGGGATTCCGACCAGGTCGAACTGGCCGAGCATCTTGTTGTCCGACGCCATCTCGCGCTCGCCTTGGAAGACGCGGATCGTCACCGCATTCTGATTGTCGTCCGCGGTCGAGAAGGTCTGGCTCTTCTTCGTCGGGATGGTCGTGTTGCGGTCGATCATCCGGGTGAACACGCCGCCCAGCGTCTCGATGCCCAGCGACAGCGGGGTGACGTCGAGGAGCAGGACGTCCTTGACGTCGCCCTGGAGCA
>CBFGLY010000177.1:0-3403 GCA_965649725.1 uncultured Sphingomonas sp. | reverse complement strand
TCCGCTGCCGGGGGTGCCGCGCCTTCGGCAGAAGGCTGTCCGGGCGGCCGGCCTTCGGCGGCCCTCTGCTGCGCGAACCGCTCGCGGAACGCCGCTCGGGCAGCTTCCGACGGCGGCTTGGACGTCAGCGGCTTGGTAAAGTTGAAGCCCCAGCGGAACGTGTCCTTGCGCGACTTCTCGAAATTGACGGGGCGGAGGTCGACGCTGATCAGATTGTCGTTCGCGTCGCGCACGAACCGGTCCGGAAACGCTTCCTCGAGCGCCTCGGTAGCCGCCGGGAAGCTGGCTTGCGGATGGTCGATCGTCTGCCGGACATATTCGGCGCGAAGGCGCAGGTCGATCTTGTTCGACGGACGCCAGTTGCCCCCGATCTTGAGGACGTTGCGCCGGTCGGCGTCCAGGTCCGGATTGCCACCGGTCAGGGTCGTGACGAACACCGTTTCCCCGCGAGTGAAGTCGAAGAAGCTGACGCCCGGCGTTTCGATCAGCGGGTCGCCGAGCTGCTGGAGCGACGGCGCCCCTTCCTCCCTTGTCCAGCTGGTCAGGAGGTTGAGCCGGGTGGTCGGCGACCAGTTGAGACCGGCGCCGAGGCTGGTCAGGGTCCCGAAGTCGCTCAGTTGGGTCAGGCCGGCATTGAGGTTCGCGGACAGGCGGCCGATCGACGCCGAACGCTTGGTCAGCGGCAGGTCGAGGCTAGCGGACGCCTCGCCGCTGGTCCGGCCGAGGTCGGACGGGGTTTCGACATCGTCGCGGATGGCCTTGCTGTCCTGGTCGATGCGCCCGGCAGCGAGCTTGAATGTCGCATTGGCTTCGCCGGCGGGCAAGGCGAACAAGGGTCCGTTGGCGGTGCCGTCCAGACTGAGCGTCGTGCGGTTCGACCGGCTGCGGTTGCGGTCGAGCTCGCCGAGCGGCCCGAGGTCGCCAAACGGATCGAAGGTGGGATCGCCGGCATCCAACCTCGCCTGGGCGTCGGTCAGGTCGAAACCGCGGTCGCTGCGGGTGGTGCTGCGCGAATATTCGGCATTGGCGGTCGAGGACAGCCGCCACTTGCCGCGCTGCCCGTTGAGCGCGCCTCCGAGGCGAATCGATTCGGTCTTGCTGTCGCGGGTCAGCGGGTCACCGGGAAAGGCGCGCTGGATTTCGATGTCACCATCGGTGAGCGTCCCGTTCGGAACGCCGAAGCGAGACTTGCCGGTCTCCCGCTCCGCCTCTCCGTTCAGCGTTGCCGACACGTCGCCGAGGATCGTCCGGTTCATGGTTCCGGACAGGCGAATGTCCTGGCGGGCACCGGTCAGCGTACGGAATGGCCGGGGATCGACGCTATCGGTATCGGGCGCGACCGGCTGGAGCGCGATGTCGCGCTCGTCTTCATAGAGCGGCGTGTTGCCCTCGACATGCAGGTTGAGCGAGGTCCGCTGCCCGTTGCGGATCACCAGCCGGGTAGCGTCGCCCTGTCCGCTGACATAGCCGCCGTCGGTGGCGGCCTTTCCGCGGACTTCGGCACTGGTCGAGTTGAATCGGCGACGGAGGACGATGTTCACCACCCGCTGGTCGGCCGCATAGCCATATTTGAGCGCGACTTCCTCCGGCAGGATCTCCATCCGCTGGATCGCTTCGGGCGGCAGGTCGCGAAGCTCGCGGAAGCCGGAAATGCGCTGGCCGTTGAGAAGGACGATCGGCCGCCCGCCGCCGCGTCCGCGGGCGCTTCCGACCTGGCTTTCGACCGCTTCGAGAAGCTCGTTGATGCTGGTTGCGCCCGTGGCGCGTATATCCCTGCTGGTCAGCGTGTTTTCGGGCGGAATGTCCCCGACCACCGATCCGCGGGGCTTTTGGCCGACCACGACAATCTCTTCGCTGTCCATCTCGTCCATCATGTCGTCCTGGCCGTCGCCCGCGGGCTGCGCGGCATCGGTCTGGGCCTGCTGGGCCAAAGCGGGGAGCGGCGCGGTCGTGGCCAGAAGGAGGAAAAGGATCTTGGATTTGCGGGACATGGGCAGTGTTGAACTCGCTAATTCGATGGATTGCTCCCCCGCTGGCGCCGGCAAGATGAAGCTGCCATGACTGTTTCAAATCCTTCGACGAAAGGGCGGCCCGGTATGATCAACGGTCGAATTCTCCTTGTCGCGGCAGCGGCGACACTTGGCGCCTGCACCAATCAGGCCTGGAGCGGACCCGCCGCCGCAATGCCGGCGCCGATGGCTGCCGCTTATGTCGCCGCGGGACCTTCCGAGCGGGCCGTTACCGACGCCATTTCGAAGACGCAGCAGCTCAGCGGGCTGAATGCAGTCATCGCGATCGATCCCGGGGCTCTCCAGGCGGCAAGGGCGGCGGACGCCTCCAATCCGCGCGGGCCGCTTCATGGCCAGCCGGTGCTGATCAAGGACAATATCGAGGCAGCCGGCCCTCTGCCAACGACCGCCGGAAGCCTGGCCCTTGCCGGCAACGTCACCAACCGCGACGCGCCGCTGGTCGCCCGCCTGCGCGCCAGTGGCGCCATCATCTTCGGCAAGGCCAATCTGAGCGAATGGGCGAACATCCGATCGTCGAACAGCATTTCGGGTTGGAGCGCGGTCGGCGGACAGACGCGCAACCCCTATGCATTGGACCGCAACACCTGCGGAAGCTCCAGCGGGAGCGGGGCGGCTGTCGCTGCCGGAATCGTCCAATATGCGATCGGGACGGAGACCGACGGATCGATCACCTGTCCGGCGGCGATCAATGGAATTGTCGGGCTGAAACCCAGCGTCGGCCTGGTCAGCCGGTCGCGAATCGTTCCGATCAGCGAGAGCCAGGATACGGCCGGCCCGATGACAGCGACAGTCGCGCAGGCGGCACAGCTGCTGACGGCCATTGCCGGAAGCGATCCGGCCGACGCGGCAACCGCCGAGGCCGACAAGCGCAAGACCGACTATGTCCGGCTGCTTCGCAGGGACGAGCTTCGCGGCAAGCGGATCGGCGTCATGCGCTTTGCCTCCGGGTTCGGCACCGATGGGCCGTTCGAGCGGGCGCTCGCGCTGCTCAAGGCCGAGGGCGCGACGCTGGTCGACATCGACAAGTTCGACGACAAGGACATCGGCGCGAACGAGTTCCAGGTCCTGCTGACCGAGTTCAAGGCCGGGCTCAATGACTATCTGAAGTCCACCCCGCCATCGGTCCAGCCGCGCACGCTGGCGGAGGTCATCGCCTTCAACAAGGCGCATGCGGCCGAGGAAATGGCGCTGTTCGGGCAGGACATTTTCGAGAAGGCCGAAGCGACCAAGGGACTGAGCGATCCGGCCTATATCAAGGCGCGCAGGACAAGCTTCGAGGCGGCCGGGCCGAACGGGATCGACCGATTGCTGAAGCAATATAAGGTCGTGGCGCTCATCGGGCCGACCATGCCCCCCGCGTGGAAGATCGACGC
>CBFGLY010000176.1:0-3426 GCA_965649725.1 uncultured Sphingomonas sp. | reverse complement strand
ACCCTGGTGGCGGCGGCCGAACTGGCCCGTACGCAGGCGGCGGGACTTCGCGCGGGACAGGCATTCGCTCGCGCCTATGTCAGGGCCAAGCGGGCGGGCGGGGTCGCGGATTTCGACGATTTGATTGCCTGGACGCGGCGGCTGTTCGCCCAGGAAGGGATGGGCGAATGGGTCCGCTACAAGCTGGACCAGCGCACCGACCATATCCTGGTCGACGAAGCGCAGGACACCAACGCCGATCAATGGGCGATCGTCGATGCGCTGGCGGGAGAATTCTTCTCCGGCGATGCCGAGGCAGAGGACCGCTGGCGGACCCTGTTCATGGTCGGGGACTATAAGCAGGCGATCTTCGGCTTTCAGGGAACCAACCCGCGCGAATATGAGCGTTTCCGCACCAAGGTCGCCGGTCAGGCAGCCGCGCTTGGCGACGCCGCCGACGCGGCCGAAGCTCGCTCTCGGGAGTTCCGGGACCTGTCGATCGACGCAAGCTTCCGTTCCGCGCCCGCGGTTCTCGAAATGGTGGACGCGTTGATCGGGGAGATCGGTCATGAGGCCATGGGCCTGCGGGCCCCGCCCAATCCCCATCGGCCCCATCATTCGCAGCGGCCCGGCCGGGTCGAGCTATGGCCCGCCTATGACTCTGCTCTCGAGGTCGACGATCCGGAAGAGGCGGCGGAGGGATGGCTGGACGAGAACGTTCGCTTATATGCCGATGCGATCGCGCGCCAGGTACGGCGCTGGCTGGCCGAAGCCCCGACGGTTGCGACGACCGGTCGCGCGCTCACGCCGGGCGACATATTGATACTCGTTCGAAGCCGGACGGAGCTGGCTTCGCTCATCGTAGCCCGCCTTTACGCGCAGGGCGTGCCTGTCGCCGGGATCGACCGGCTGCACTTGCACAAGCCGCTGGCGGTCAAGGACCTGCTGTCCGCGATCGGCTTCGCGGTGCAACCGCTGGACGACCTGAACCTGGCCAATGCGCTGGTGTCGCCCCTGATCGGCTGGGACCAGCAGGCGCTGTACGACCTCGCTTACGGCCGGAAGGGGGGGCTTTGGCCGGAACTTCAACGGCGCCGCGAAGAGAGGCAGGAATTCGCGGAGGCCCATGCGATCCTCGGCGATTGGCTGGCGATGGCGGATTATGTGACCCCGGCACGCTTCCTCGAGAATATCCTGTCGGGGCCGCTCCAAGGCCGGCAAAAGCTGCTCAAGCGGCTCGGCGAGGCCGCCCGAGATCCGATCGAGGAGCTGGTCGCCAGCGCCCTGGCCTTCGAAGCGGAGGAGATCGCCTCGCTGGAGCGCTTCCTGGCCTGGTTCGGCCAGGGCGAGGTCGAGGTGAAGCGCGATCCCTCGGCGCCGTCGAACGCCGTCAGGGTCATGACGGTTCACGGCGCCAAGGGGCTCGAGGCGCCGTTCGTCCTGCTCGCGGATACCACGCACGACCCGGCCAAGGTCGGCGGAACGTCGACGGTTATCGATTTTCCGATTCCCGATGTCGGAACGGTGCCGATGATCCGGCCCCGCAAGGAGGAGTGCGCGCCTGTCTTCCGACTGTTGATCGACAAGGCGCGCGAAGCCGATCTCGAGGAGCATTGGCGCCTGGCCTATGTCGGCCTGACCCGCGCGGCGGAGCGGCTGGTGATCGCCGGCGTGAAGCCGAAGAAGGACGTGCCCGAGTCGAGTTGGCACGCCGCCAGCGCCCGCGCCCTCGCGGGGCTCGGAGCGGTTGCGGTGGAGGACCAGCAATGGGGCAGCGTGCTGGCCTGGGAAGGTCAGGCGCGAGTGGCCGGCCCGCGCCGGACCTCGAAGCCGGCGCTGAAACCGATCCCGGTTCCGGATTGGCTGCGCCGGCCGGCGCCGGTCGAGTCGCAGCCGCCGCGCCCGCTGGCGCCGTCGCAAATCGCGGAGGACCGCGATTCTTCGCCGCCCCCAGGGCCGGAACTTCGTGAGGCTGCCCGCCGCGGGACCTTGCTCCATGCCCTGTTCGAGAGGCTGCCCGGCGTCGACCCCGGCGAGCGGCATGCGCTGGCCCTGCGCTGGCTGGAACGCCAGGGCGTGGCGGACGAGGACAAACGCCTGGAAATCGCCCAGGCCGCTTGCTCCCTGATCGGCGATCCCGCCTATTCCGGGCTGTTCGGGGCCCACTCCTTCGCCGAAGCTCCGATCGCGGCAACCTTGCCCGACGGAAGGGTCGTCGCGGGCACGGTCGATCGACTGTGCGTCGGCGAAGAGTTGGTCCGAGTGATCGATTTCAAGACCGGGCGATCCGTTCCCTCCGGCGAGGACGCCATTCCGGCCGGTCACCGAGCCCAAATGCAGGCTTACGCCGACGCGCTGCGAGTGATTTTTCCCGGGCGCCGGGTGGAAGCCTCCCTGCTTTACACCGCGGGGCCGAAACTCATCGCCGTGCACGGTTGAGACCTGCGGCCTAACATCCCATATGGGGAAGAACAGCATTGCGAAGGAGTTGCCGCCATGGGTCAGAACACCAAGACCGTCACCGATCAGAGCTTCGAAGCGGACGTGTTGACCGCCGACAAGCCCGTGCTGGTCGATTTCTGGGCGGAATGGTGCGGGCCATGCCGGATGATCGCTCCGGCCCTGGAGGAAATCGCGGCCGACCTCGGCGAGAAGGTGACCATCGCCAAGATCAACATTGACGAGAATCCGGATGTGCCGGGCCGCTATGGCGTTCGTGGAATCCCGACGATGCTGTTGTTCAAGAACGGCGAGGCGGTCGCGCAAAAGGTCGGCGCCGCGCCGCGCAGCCAGATCCAGCAATGGCTTGAGGGGCAGCTCTAGGCTGGCGGTTCGGTTCCGTCCAAACCGCGCGTGCCGGGCCGGAACCGATCGAACTTCGGCAATCCGTCATCCAGCGTGAGCCAGGGCAATCGGCTCGCCCAGAAGATGTGGAACCCTGGCGTCACCCCGTCCGGACGATCGAGCGTCGCGACGCTGAAATCGACCGTTTCGGGCTGGTGATCGACCTTCATGTAGAGCGGGGTTCCGCATCGGCCGCAAAAACCGCGGTGGCCGAAACTGCTCGACGCCGCCGTGCGGACGGCTTCCGTTCCCCGCGTCACTCGGTAATCGCCGGTCGGAACGCTGGCGAAAACCATGGCCGGCGACCCGCTGTTCAGCTGACACGTCCGGCAATGGCACCAGCCGCAATCGAACGGCTCGCTCGAGAGCTCGTAGCGGACCGTCCCGCACAGGCATCCGCCAGTCCATTTCGCCATGCGATCGGGCTAGGCCGCGGCCGAAGCCGGGTCAATTGACTAGGGCGAGGCCGCTCCCTACATCGCGGCGCAGCATTGCCCGCGCGCGGGCGAGGCATGATCCGCCACATGCGCGCCTGGTTTCTTGAGGATTTTTTCGCAACATGCTCGCCTCCCTGGCCAAAAGCATCTTCGGTTCGTCCAACGA
>CBFGLY010000175.1:0-3468 GCA_965649725.1 uncultured Sphingomonas sp. | reverse complement strand
CCCCTCCACCGCTCTTCGAGCGGTCCCCCTCCCCATCGCTTCGCGACAGGGAGGAGCGAAGGGCTTCCCGCGCCTCTTCCTTATCGTCCCACGCCGTCACCTTCGCCCCGCTGGCGAGCAGCGCCTCGACCGTCGCCAGGCCGCTGCGCGCTAGGCCAAGGACTGCATAATGTTTTCCGGCGAAGGCCCTGGCCGTGATCACCGCAGCTTGAGGGTCGAAAGCCCGGCCAGCGCCAGGATGAAGCTGATGATCCAGAAGCGGATCACGACGGTCGGCTCGCTCCAGCCGAGATGCTCGAAGTGATGGTGGATCGGCGCCATCTTGAAGATGCGCTTGCCGTAGCGCTTGAACCAGAAGACCTGCACGACGACGCTGACCGCTTCCAGCACGAACAGCCCGCCGACGATCACCAGAACGAACTCATGATGCGTCGCCACCGCGACCGCACCCAATGCTCCGCCGAGCGCAAGGCTCCCCGTATCGCCCATGAACACCGCGGCAGGCGGCGCATTGAACCAGAGGAACGCCAGCCCCGCGCCCACCACCGCGAGCAGCAGCACGGTCAAATCGCCCGCGCCCTTCACATTCGGGATACCGAGATATTGGGAATAGACCGCGTTGCCGACCAGATAGGCGATCAGCGTGAATGCGACCGCCGCGATGATCACCGGCATGGTCGCCAGCCCGTCGAGCCCGTCGGTCAGGTTCACCGCATTGCCGAAAGCGACGATGACGAACGCCCCGAACGCGACATAGAACCAGCTGATATCGAACAGCGCACCCTGGACGAACGGCACGTAAAGCTGCGTCCCCGACGACCGCACCATCAGCCAGGTGGCGAACCCCGCGATGGCGAATTCCAGCAGCAGCCGCATCTTGCCCGACAGGCCGGCATGATGCGCCTTCTTCACCTTGTCGTAATCGTCGAGAAAGCCGATCAGCCCGAACCCGCCGGTCACGAGCAGGCAGGCCCAGACATAGGGGTTGCCGAGGTCCATCCACAACAGGACCGAAATCCCCACAGAAACCAGGATCAGCAGCCCGCCCATCGTCGGCGTGCCGCGCTTGGCCAGGTGGCTCTGAGGCCCGTCGGCGCGGATTGGCTGGCCCTTGCCCTGCTTGGCGCGGAGCCAGCGGATGAAGGCCGGGCCCAGCAGCAGGCCGATCATCAGCGCCGTCGCCGTCGCTCCGCCGGCCCTGAAGCTGATGTAGCGGATCAGGTTGAAGATTCCCGGGAAGCCAAGCTGCTCGGCGATCAGGTAGAGCATGCGGGCTCCCTCAGCATTTGCTCGACCAATTTGGCAAGCCCAATCGAGTTTGAAGCCTTCACCAGGACCGCGTCGCCGGGCCGCACCAGCGCCGACAGGAGGTTCGCCGCATCGCCGGCATCGGTCGCGCGGCTGACGGCGACTTTTCCGCCCAATGCGTCTTCCAGCGGCCGCATGTCTTCGCCGACGAGGATAAGCTTGTCGACCTTCGCTTCGACGACCGGCGAGGCCAGGCCAGCGTGAAGCTCGTCGGCATGCTCGCCAAGCTCGCGCATCGGGCCAAGGACCGCGATCCGCCGCTCGGCATCGCGCTCCTCGCCCAGCGCCTTCAGCGTCGCCGCCATCGAGGCGGGGTTGGCGTTATAGCTCTCGTCGATCAGCAGCCAGGTGCCGCCGTCGACGTGCAGCCGGTGCCGCTCCCCGCGTCCCTTCAGCCCGCCCATGTCGGCCAGCGCCAACCCGGCGATGGCAAGGTCCGCGCCGACCGCTTCGACCGCGGCCAGCACGCCCAGCGAATTGGCGACCCAATGCTCTCCGCGCTGGGCGATGGTGTAGGTAAGGTCGCTTTCCAGCAATCGGGCGGTGACCAGGCTTCCGCCATTGTCGGAGCGGACGGCATGGATCGCCGCCACGTCCGCCTCGCCGCTCCCAAAGGTGACGATGCGGTCGGCGTGGCCCCGCGCCGTCTTCACCAGCTGGTCGCGATGCGGCGTGTCCTCGGGAATCACCGCGATTCCGTCGGGCTCGAGCCCCTCGAAAATCTCTGCCTTGGCGCCGGCGATCGCTTCCATCGACCCAAGATGCTCGATGTGCGCGGAGGCGATGGTCGTGATCAGCGCGACGTGAGGCCGCACGAGGCGGGTCAGCGCGGCAATCTCGCCCTTTGCGTTCATGCCCATCTCCAAGACGGCATAGTCGCTGTCTCGCGGCATGCGGGCGAGACTCAAGGGAACGCCGGTATGATTGTTGTAGCTTTTGACAGAACGGTGGACCCTGCCCGGCGCGAAACGGTCGAGCGCGGCGAACAGCGCTTCCTTGGTCGATGTCTTGCCGACCGACCCGGTGACTCCGATCACCGTTCCTTTCATCCGATCGCGGGATGCGACGGCGAGCTTCGTCAGTGCCTCGGGCACGTCGGTGACCAGAATGTGCGGGCCTTCGACGGGCTTGCTGACCAGCGCTCCGGCCGCACCGGCCGCGAAGGCCTTTGCAACGAAGTCATGCCCGTCGGCGACCGTTCCAGGCATCGCAACGAACAGCCAGCCATGCTCGACCTCGCGGCTGTCGAAAGTGACTCCTGACACCTCGAACGCGTCCCCGTGCAGCGCGCCGCCGGTCGCGGCGACGATCTCGTCCGAGGTCCACAAGGCGGTCACGCCGCGCACTCCCGCGCCACGGTTACGTCGTCGAACGGAAGCACCTTGTCTCCAATAATCTGTCCTTGCTCATGGCCCTTGCCGGCCACCAGCACGATGTCGCCCGCCTTGGCCATCGCGATCGCGGCCGCAATCGCTTCACGCCGGTCGCCGATCTCGGTCGCATCCGGCGCGCCGCCTAGAACCGCGCGACGGATCGCTGCCGGATCCTCGCTGCGCGGATTGTCGTCGGTGACGATTACAAAGTCGCTCAGCCGCGCCGCGACCGCGCCCATCTCCGGCCGCTTGCCTTCGTCGCGATCGCCGCCGGCGCCAAGCACGGTGATGAGCCGTCCCTCGACATGGGGACGAAGCGCCTCGATCGCCGCCTCGACCGCGTCCGGCGTATGGGCATAGTCGATGTAAACCGGCGCGCCCGCCCGGCTGATCACCGCCCGCTCCAGCCGCCCGCGAACCGGCGACACCCGGCCCATGCCGCTCAGCGTCTCGCTCCATCCGCCACCCGTCGCCAGCACCAGTCCGGCGGCGGTCAGCACATTGTTCATCTGGTAGGCGCCGATCAGCGGCAACGACAGCTTATGCTCCCGGCCGTCATGTTTCAGAACGAGCTGTTGCCCCAGCGGCGTCGATTGGCGCGAGACGAGATCGATCGTCTCGCCGTCCGGCCCTACGGTGACCAATTGAAGGCCCCGGCGGGACGAACGCTCGATGACCTCGGCCGACTTGGCGTCGCCGGTCCAGACCACCGCCGCGCCATCCGGCTCAACCACCTCGTCGAACAGCCGCATCTTGGCCTCGAAATAGGCGTCCATGTCGGGATGGT
>CBFGLY010000174.1:0-3478 GCA_965649725.1 uncultured Sphingomonas sp. | reverse complement strand
AGCTTCCTGCTGTTCGACATGGAGAGCCCAGGCGTCTCGACCAAGCCGATCCTGCTGATCAGCGGCAATTCGCCCTTCTGCGAGACCTTCTTCGACGATGTGAAGGTGCCCAAGGACCAGCTGGTCGGCGAAGAAAATAAGGGTTGGGACGTCGCCAAATATCTCCTCGGCCATGAGCGCGAGATGATCAGCGGCATGGGCCTGGGCGGCGAGAAGCAGGCCCTGGGCGCGACCGTCGGCGAGGTCGATCCGCTGCTTCGCGCCGAAATCGCCGCGTTCGACGTCGACGCGATCGCCTTTTCCGCCATGAGCGAGCGGTTCATCGACCAGCTGAAGGCCGGCGAAGCGCATCCGGCCATGCCGAGCATGATGAAATATGCCGGGACCGAGCTCAACAAGCGCCGCCACGAGCTGATCATGGCCGCGGGCGGCTCCGAGGCCATTGAATGGGACAGCGAGCGGTCGAAGGACGGCAAGGCGGCCCGCGACTGGCTCCGCACCAAAGCCAATTCGATCGAGGGCGGCACATCCGAAATCCAGCTCGGCATCGTCGCCAAGCATATCCTCCGCCTGCCGGGAGCCTGAAAGTGACCGACCCCCATCCGTTCGTCTCGAGCAGCCATCGAGCCTGTCGAGAAGGCGGCCGTCGAGAGACTTGTCTCGACTTCGGGTCTCGACTTCGCTCGACCCTGTGCTCGACACGAACGGACATCTGACATGCTCACCCTCACCGACGATCAAAGGCTCCTCCAGGATAGCGTCGCGCCGTTCATGGCCGAGGAAGGCGCGATCAAGACGCAGCTCCGCCACTGGCGCGACATCGGCTGCAAGGACGGCTTCGGCCACGGCCTGTGGAAGCAGTTCGCCGAACTCGGCCTGACCGGAATCCTCATCCCCGAGGCTCAGGGGGGCGCGGGCCTTGGGCAGGTCGAGGCGGGCGTTGTGCTGGAGGAGATTGGCCGCAACCTGACGCCCTCGCCGTTCCTGACCACTTCGGTGGTAGCGGTTCGGGCGATGCAGGGCACGCGGCATGCCGAGCGCTGGTTTCCCGGCATCCTGTCGGCCGACACGGTCGCGGCCGTCGCGATCGACGAGCACCGCCGTCACGATCCGGCAGGCGTCGCGCTTCGCGCCGAGCGGCAAGGCAATGGCTTCGTGCTCAACGGGGAGAAGACGTTCGTGGTGCATGGTGCGAGCGCCGACGTCACGATCGTCGCCGCTCGAACGGCGGGCTCTCCAGGCGAAACCGACGGCATCACCTTGTTCGCGATCGAACGCACCGGACGCGGCCCGGAGGGCGGCAATTTCGGGTTGGTCGATGGAAGCAAGGCAGCGCATCTGAGCTTCCACCGCTTCGCGGTCGATGCCGACGCGGTGATCGGCGAGGTCGACGGAGGCTGGGAACCCTTGTCCCGCGCGCTCAATGCCGGCCGGGCGGGCGCGGCTTCGGAGCTGGTCGGCGTGGCCGCGGGCGCCAGCGAAATGACCTTCGACTATCTCAAGCAGCGCAAGCAGTTCGGGAAGCTGATCGGCGAATATCAGGCGCTGCAGCACCGCGCTGCGCACCTGTACGGCGAGATCGAGATCGCCCGCGCGGCTGCCCTGAAGGCCGCTCAATTGCTCGACGCCGGCGATCCCCGGGCCGAACTCCTCACCTCCGTCGCCAAGGCCAAGGCCGCGAAGTCGGCTGCGCTGGCGGTCCAGGAGGGCGTCCAGATGCACGGCGGCATCGGCATGACCGACGAGCATGACATCGGCCTCTATATGAAGCGCGAAATCGTGCTGGGCGAATTGTTCGGCGGCCCCCGCTTCCACGCCAATCGTGTCGCGGAACTCAGCGGCTATTAGTTCCCGGGCGAAGGCCGGGGAACATCATCTTTTCAGCAGGAAATTGATCCGCGCGGATGCTATCGGCTTCGCCCTGTCCCCCTGCCAGGCAAAGGCTTCCACGTTGGCGACGCGCTTGCCGAGGCGGCCGATGATGGCCTCCGCATAAGTATCGCGCGGTGTCCCGCCGCGCATATAGTCCACGGTGACGGTAATCGGCTTCTTGACCACCCTATCGTCGCCGATTGCCCGCGTGAGGCTGGTGAAGGCAGCGAATTCCAGCAGGCCCGCAATCGCGCCGCCGTGGAGGAAGCCCGGCCTTCCGACCACGTCGTCGTGAAAAGGCATGATGAAACGCTGCGTTTCGCCGGTGTCTTCGGTTCGAAGCTTCAGCAGTTCTGCGTAGGGGGGCAGCGTCGTCACGCACGCCCCCTAGCCCAGGATTCGCCCGCGGTCAGCCCTTGGTCTTGTAGCCGCAGATGATCCCGAGGAGGAACGAGGTGAACAGGGCGACCTGGATCTTCCCGGTCGGGTCCGACCAGTGGAAATAGTCCGCGCCCCATCCGAACAGCGCGACGAACATCATGGCGGCCAGTGCGACCATCGAATGCCCTCATCTCTGCCTTCCGGCCGAACGGGACCGGTGCATCCCAATCTTGGCCATCAAAGGGTAAACAAGTGGTAAAGCTTGCCGACGCGCCGCCTTGTCGGCATAGGCGCGCCAGGACCGGCACAAGGAAGGCCAACTTCATGAAAGCGCGCGTTTTCGTCACCCTGAAGCCCGGAGTGCTCGATCCGCAGGGCAAGGCGATCCACCATGCGCTGGAAGGGCTGGGGTTCGGCGGTGTCGAGGATGTCCGCGCGGGCAAGCTGATCGAGCTGGACCTGGCGGACGGCACCAGCGACGCGGATATCGAGGCGATGTGCCGCAAGCTGCTGGCCAACACCGTCATCGAGAATTTTCGGATCGAGAAGCTGGCGCCCGCGTCATGAAAAGCGCCGTCCTCGTCTTCCCCGGCTCCAACTGCGACCGCGATCTTGCGGTGGCGATCGAGGCAGTGACCGGCCGCGCTCCGGCGATGGTCTGGCACCGGGAAAGCGAGCTGCCCGAAGGCACCGATTTCGTCGCCATCCCGGGCGGCTTCTCCTATGGCGACTATCTCCGTTCCGGAGCGATGGCGGCCCGTTCGCCGATCATGCGAGCGGTGGCCGATGCGGCCGCGAAGGGCGTTCCGGTCGTCGGCGTCTGCAACGGCTTCCAGGTGCTGACCGAGGCCGGGTTGCTGCCCGGCGCCCTGATGCGCAATGCCGGCCTCCATTTCGTCTGCCGTCCGGTCGGCCTGAAGGTCGAGAACAGCCAGTCGATCTTCACCTCCGCCTACCAGTCAGGCGAAGAGATCAATATCCCGGTCGCCCACCACGACGGCAATTACCAGGCAGACGCCGAAACACTCGACCGGCTTGAGGGCGAAGGCCGCATCGCCTTCCGCTACACGGGCGAAGTGAACGGTTCCGCCCGGAACATCGCGGGCATACTGAATTCCGCGGGCAATGTGCTCGGCATGATGCCGCATCCTGAACGCGCTCTGGAACCCGCCCACGGCAACACTGACGGCAGACGCCTGTTCGAAGGCTTGCTCGAAGCCGTCGC
>CBFGLY010000173.1:0-3509 GCA_965649725.1 uncultured Sphingomonas sp. | reverse complement strand
CCCGATACCGAAAGCGGGCAGGAAAAATGGCTGGAGCTGAACGCCACTTTCTCGGCCCAATGGCCCAACGTGACCCGCAAGAACGACCAGACCCCCGCCGATGCCGACGAGCATAAGGGCGAGGAGGGCAAGTATGACAAATATTTCTCGCCGGAGCCCGGCCAGGGGGATTAGTTCCGCGTAGAAGCGCCGCACCGGCGCGGAGGGTTCAACCAACAGGGGGTTGTCCATGCTTAAGACCGTCGTCGCCGCAGCCGCACTGATCGCCGCCGTCCCGGCCTACGCCCAGGACAGCCAGCCGCTTCCCGATCCCAACGACCGTTCCGATTTCTGGCAGCTCGCCGGCGGGGTCGGCTATACGCCCGATTACGAAGGGTCGGACGATTACCGGATCATCCCGGCCGTCGCGCTTCGGGGGCGCTTCCACGGCCTCGATATCAGCACCAATGCGACCTACCTTTACGTCGACGTCATTCCGCCCAGCGACAAGATCGACATTTTGCTGGGGCCCATCGTCGGGGTGCGGCTCAACCGCACCGGCAAGATCAAGGACGACGTCGTCGACGATTTGCCGGATCGCAAGACCGCGTTCGAGGTTGGTGGCTTCGCCGGCGTCGCCTTCAAGGGGCTGACCAACCCCTATGATTCCCTGAACTTCCGGCTCGACGTGGTGAAGGACGTCGGCAACGCCCATGAATCGGCGGTCTTCACGCCGAACGTCAGCTTCTCGACGCCCTTGTCGCGCAGCTTCTACGTCAGCGCCTCGATGTCGGCGGATTTCGTGTCGGACAAATATGCCGACTATTATTTCTCCATCTCGCCCGAGGACTCGGTCGACAGCGGCCTGCCGGTGTTCGACGCCGACGGCGGCCGCAAGAATTGGAAGCTCGGCCTGCTCGGCAATTACGCGCTGTCGGGCGACCTGACCAAGGGCCTGTCGATCTTCGCCACCGGCAGCTATTCGCACCTTCGCGGCGACTTCAAGCGCTCGCCGATCGTCGACGATCGCGGCAGCGCAACCCAATGGTTCGCGGCTGCCGGCCTGGCCTATACCTTCTAGCCAACCCGCTTGGGCGGTTGGTATCGTTGGGCAATGCGTTCGAGTCCCGCCCTGGCGATGCTCATTCTTGCGGTGCCGGCCCTCGCCCAGCCGGGATCGATCAGCCGGGCGAAATTCATCGCCGACATGGATTCCCGCTTCCGGGCGATGGATGAGGACGCAAACGGGCAGCTTGGCCCGGCGGAAATCGAGGCGGCCCAGCGCGCGGAAGCGACCGCAGCGGCCAGCAAGCGCAATGCGACGCTGTTTGCGCTGCTCGATGCCGACAAGGACGGGAAGCTGACTCCGGAAGAGTTCGACAAGCTCAACAACCCCCCGCCCAACACGGCCAATGCCGCGCTGATGCTGGCGCGGATGGATGGCAACCGCGACCGGCAGATCAGCCTCGCCGAACATCGCGCGGCGATGCTGTTGAATTTCGACCGGCTCGATACCAACCGCGACGGCATTGTCGGGCCGGCAGAACTAAAGGCCGGCGGCGCGGAACCGCGCTAGCGTCGCCGGGCGATCATTTCGACCACCGCATCGGCTGCTTCTTCCGCGCTCATGGAGCTAGTATCGATCCGAAGCTCGGGCGCTTCAGGCGCTTCATAGGGGCTATCGATACCGGTAAAGTTGGGAAGCTCGCCGGCCCGCGCCTTGGCGTAGAGGCCCTTGACGTCGCGGGCCTCGGCTTCGGCCAGCGGCGTGTCGACGAAGATCTCGATGAACTCGCCGTCGTTCATCATTTGGCGGACCATCTGCCGCTCCGCGCGGAACGGGGAGATGAAGGCGGTGAGGACGATCAGGCCCGCGTCGGCCATCAGCTTCGCCACCTCGCCGACGCGCCGGATATTCTCGATCCGGTCGGCCTCGGTGAAGCCCAAATCCTTGTTGAGCCCATGGCGGACATTGTCGCCGTCGAGCAGGAAGGTGTGCCGGCCCTGCCCGGCCAATTTCTTCTCGACGAGGTTGGCGATGGTCGACTTGCCGGCGCCGCTGAGGCCGGTGAACCAAAGCACCGCCGGCTTCTGGCCCTTGAGCCGGGCATGGGTTTCGCGGCCGACGTCCAGCGCCTGCCAGTGGATATTCTCCGCCCGGCGAAGCGCGAAGTGGAGCATTCCGGCCGCGACCGTGGCGTTGGTCAGCTTGTCGATCAGGATGAACCCGCCGAGCGCCCGGTTGGGAGCGCCGCCGCCCGCGTCCTCGTAGGGCTCGAACGTGATGGGGCGGTCGGTCGTCACATCGGCCACGCCAATGGCATTGAGGTCCAGCGTCTTGGCGGCCAGCTGCTCGAGCGAATTGACGTTGAGCTGATATTTGGGATGCGCGACCGTCGCCGTGACCGTCTGGGTACCAAGCTTCAGCCAATAGCCCTTGCCCGGCACCATCTCCTCGTCCGCCATCCAGACGATCGTTGCCTCGAACTGGTCCGCGGCATGAGGCGGGTCTTTCGCAGCGGCGATCACGTCCCCGCGCGAGCAGTCCACTTCGTCGGCCAGCGTGAGCGTGACCGACTGTCCGGCAACGGCTTCCTCGAGATCGCCGTCGAGCGTGACGATCCGGGCGATTTTGGTGGTGCGTCCCGAAGGCAGAATGCGCACCTCGTCGCCCGGCGCGATCCGGCCGCCGGCGACCTGGCCGGCGAAGCCGCGGAAATGCTGGTCGGGCCGGTTGACCCACTGCACCGGCATCCGGAACGGCTTGGCCTCGTCCGCGGCACTGTCGATCGGCACCCTTTCCAGATGCTCGATCAGGGTCGGACCCTCGTACCAGCCCATCGCCTCGCCACGGCCCGCGATATTGTCGCCGTTGAGGCCGGAGACGGGGATGGCGATCCACTCGTCGATCCCGATCCGATCGGCGAAGGCGCGATAGTCGGCGACGATCGCGTCGAACGCGGCCTGGTCGTAATCGACGAGGTCCATCTTGGTCACCGCGAGGACGAACCGCCGGACGCCGACCTGGCTCGCCAGGATCGAGTGGCGCCGCGTCTGCTCGAGCACGCCCTTGCGCGCATCGGTGAGCAGCACCGCAAGCTCGGCGGTCGAGGCGCCGGTGACCATGTTGCGCGTATATTGTTCGTGCCCCGGCGTGTCGGCGACGATGAACTTGCGCTTGTCGGTCGCGAAGAAGCGGTAGGCGACATCGATGGTGATGCCCTGCTCGCGCTCGGCGGTCAGTCCGTCGACCAGCAGCGCGAAA
Organism: uncultured Sphingomonas sp.; assembly: GCA_965649725.1. GTDB lineage: Bacteria > Pseudomonadota > Alphaproteobacteria > Sphingomonadales > Sphingomonadaceae > Sphingomicrobium. The sequence goes on along the minus strand of CBFGLY010000173.1, from coordinate 265 downwards.
TCGATGTTCGCCCCTTGCGTCCCGACCCGCCGGCTGTCGCTTTCCAGCGCCGCCATCTGGTCTTCGAAAATCTGCTTGGAGTCATGGAGCAGCCGCCCGATCAGCGTCGACTTGCCGTCGTCGACGCTGCCGCAGGTGATGAAGCGCAGCAGCTCCTTCGCCTTCTGCTTCTCCAAATAAGCGGAAATGTCGGTCGCGATCAGCTCGCGGTCGTCGGCACGGAAGGCCATTAGAAATAGCCCTCCTGCTTCTTCTTCTCCATCGA
>CBFGLY010000172.1:0-3547 GCA_965649725.1 uncultured Sphingomonas sp. | reverse complement strand
TCGGCCGCGCCGATGATCTCGGCGTCGAGCTGGTGGAACTGGCGGAAGCGGCCTTTCTGGGGGCGCTCGTAGCGGAAGGCGGGACCGTGCGTCGCGACCTTCAGCGGCGCGAACTGCTGCCAGCCTTCGCTCAGAAACGCGCGGCAGATCCCCGCCGTGAATTCTGGCCGAAGGGTGACGCTGTCGCCGCCGCGGTCCTCGAAGCTATACATTTCCTTCGACACGACATCGGTCGTCTCGCCCATGGTGCGGGCAAAAACGGCGGTGGATTCCAGCACTGGAACCTCGACCCGCTTGAAGCCGTAGAGCCTCCGGACACGGTCGAACGCCTCGACCACGGCAGCCATGCGATCGGCCTCTTCTCCGAGGAGGCTCTGCATGCCGCGGATCGGCTGAGGGGTCTGTGCTTTCGACATACGGATGGCCAGCCCCTAGCGTGACGAAAATCCGAACGCTAGCCATTCACCCATGTCAGGTATCCGCCGCGCCCTAGCGCTCAGTCTCGCCCTTCCCTTCATCCTTGCCGCCAACAGCGCCCCACAGCCGCTTCCGATTCCGGAAACGATTCCGGCCGCGCGCGATGTCGCTTATCCCGGCATCATCCGGCTGCAAGTCGAGGCGACCGACCTCGATCGCGGGATCATGAAGGTTCGCGAGACCATCCCGGTGACAGGGCCCGGCCCGCTCGTCCTGCTGGCGCCCAAGTGGCTGCCCGGCAATCACGCCCCGCGCGGACCGATCGAGAAGCTCGCGAACCTCGAAATCTACGCCAATGGGCAGAAGCTGCCCTGGCTGCGCGATCCGGTCGACGTCTATGCCTTCCACGTCGACGTTCCCGCCGGCGTCCGGGAAATCGAGGCCCGCTTCCTCCACCTGTCGTCGACCGACAGCAACCAGGGCCGGGTGACGGTCACGCGCGAGATGATGAACGTGCAGTGGGAGGCGGTGTCGCTCTATCCCGCCGGCTATTTCACGCGTCAGATTCCGATCCAGGCAAGCCTGACGATCCCGGCCGGCTGGCGCGCCGCGACCGCGCTTCGCCCCTCGGCGAGCGAGGGCGGGCGGATCGATTACGGCACCGTCAGCTATGAAGTGCTGCAGGATTCGCCGGTCTTCGCCGGCAAATATTTCCGAGCCGACGACCTTGGCCATGGCGTGACCCTGAACAGCGTCGCCGACGAGCAGAAGGAGCTGGTCGTTCCGGCGGACGTGCTGGCCAAGCATCGCGCTTTGGTCGATCAGGCGGTCAAGCTGTTCGGCGCGCGCCACTTCGACCATTACGACTTCCTCCATGCTGTGACCGACCGGATGGGCGGCATCGGCCTGGAGCATCACCGGAGCAGCGAGAACCAGAACAGCCCGGGTTATTTCACCGACTGGAAGGGGAGCCTGGCCGACCATAATTTGCTGCCTCACGAGTTCACCCACAGCTGGAACGGCAAGTTCCGCCGCGGCGCGGACCTGTGGACCCCGGACTTCCGCACGCCGATGCGCGACAGCCTGCTATGGGTCTACGAAGGCCAGACGCAATTCTGGGGCTATGTGCTGGAAGCCCGTTCCGGGCTTTCGACCAAGCAGGAAGTGCTCGACAAGCTGGCGATCATCGCCGCCGGTCTCGACAACACTCCGGGGCGGCAATGGCGTCCGCTGATCGACACGACCAACGACCCGATCATCTCCGCGCGCCGGCCCAAGGGCTGGAGCAGTTTCCAGCGGTCGGAGGATTATTACAACGAAGGCTTGCTGATCTGGACCGAGGCGGACGCGATCATCCGCCAGGGCACCGGCGGAAAGCGCGGAATGGACGATTTCGCCCGTGCCTTCTTCGGGATCAACGACGGCGATTGGGGCGAGGTCACCTATACGTTCGACGATGTCGTGAAGACGTTGAATGGCGTCTATCCTCACGATTGGGCGGGCTTCCTCCGGGAACGCGTCTACCAGACATCCGAGCGCGCGCCGCTCGGCGGCTTCACCCGCTCGGGCTATCGGCTGGTCTATACCGATGCGCCGTCCGAAGGCGCTAAGGCGATCTTCAAGGCCCGCGAGAGCGCCGACTTCACCTATTCGCTCGGCCTCACCGTCGGCAAGGAAGCGAAGATCGGCTCGGTCCTGTGGGGCTCGCCGGCTTTCGATGCGGGGCTGACCGTCGGCCAGACGATCGTGTCGGTCAACGGCCATGGCTATAGCGAAGAGGTGCTCAAGGACGCCGTTACGGCGGCGAAGGGCACGACCGCTCCGATCAACCTGATCGTCAAGCGCGGCGAGGAGGTAAGGCCGGTCGCGATCCGCTGGAACGGCGGGCTTCGCTATCCGCGATTCGAGAAGGTCGGCAAGGGCGACGGGCCGCTCGACAAGCTGCTTAGCGCCCGCTGAGGCCTTGCCCTTGGCGCACAAGCGTCTAAGGGCAGCGCCATCATGAATATCGACCTGATTCCCGCGGGCAGCGAAGTCCCGCACAGCATCAACGTGCTCATCGAAGTGCCGATCGGCGGCGAGCCGGTGAAATATGAGTTCGACAAGAAGAGCGGCGCCATCTTCGTCGACCGGATCCTGCACACGCCGATGCGCTATCCGTGCAATTACGGCTTCATTCCGCAAACCTTGTGCGACGACGGCGATCCGCTCGACTGCCTGGTGATGACCCGCTGGACCCTCATGCCCGGCACGGTGACGGCCGCGCGGCCGGTCGGCGTGCTGTACCTGGAAGACGAGGCCGGCGGCGACGAGAAGATCCTGGCGGTGCCGACGACCAAGATTTCGCCCTATTACAAGGATGTCGAAAACTATACCGACCTGCCGCCGATCGTGGTCGAGCAGATCGAGCATTTCTTCACCCACTATAAGGACCTTGAGGCCGAGAAGTGGGTGCGGGTCGGCACTTGGGGCGACGCCGAGGCAGCCCGTCAGGTGGTGCTCGATTCCATCGCCAAGGCGAAACGCTAGCCCCCTTGCCTCCCGCCACTCCTGCCGCGCTGAAAGAAGCGCGACGGGATGAACAGCTTGCGGAAGGTAATGCCGATGGTGCGGCCGACCGGTTCGAGCAAATCGGGCTGGTAGCTGAGCGGCGTCCTGCCCAGTTCGTCGCGAACCTTCGGCCGGCTGTTGAAGATATTGTCGATGTCCAGGCGGACTGAGGACCCCCGGAAGAAGGGGTGCTTGGCGACCAGATCGAAATTCTCGCCGAGATTGGCGAACAGGCGCAGGTCGATGTCGGCGTAGGGCGAGAATTTGAGGTCCCCGGCGCTGCTTTCGACGGTCGTTCCGCTGCGCCAATTGCCTTGAAGCCGCGCACCCAGGCCATTGTTGTAATAGCCGGCCTCCGCCTCGATTTCGTGACGCGATCGGCCGCCGGTCGAGCCCACCGCTTCGCCGTTGAGATAGTCGAGCTTGGGCAGGCCGTCGGCAATCGTCACTTCATCGACCAGATTGACCTGGTGCGTGAGCGAGAAGGTCAGCCGGCCGCCCTGCCGCCCGCCGCCGAAACGGCCGCCACCAAAGCCCCCGCCGCCCCGGAACCGACGGCCCTCTTCGGGCGGCGGCGCCG
>CBFGLY010000171.1:0-3549 GCA_965649725.1 uncultured Sphingomonas sp. | reverse complement strand
GAAGCTGTAGACCGAGATGTTCATGGTCATCAGGAAATTGTCGAGGCTGGTGTCGACATATCCGCCGCGAAGCTCGTTCTTGTCCGAGAAGCCGATGGCGTGGACGACGAAGTCGAGCCCGTCCCAGCGCTTGCCCAATTCCTCGAACGTCCGGTCCAGCGCCGCCATGTCCGATACGTCGCAATCGACCAGCAGGTCGCTTCCAAGCTGTGCCGCCAGCGGACCGACGCGCTTTTGAAGCGCCTCGCCCTGATAGCTGAACGCAAGCTCCGCGCCCTCGTCGGCGAGAAGCTTCGCGATTCCCCATGCCAGCGACCGGTCGTTCGCAAGCCCCATGATCAGCCCGCGCTTGCCCGCCATGATGCCGCCCATCGGCTATTTCCCCTTTTTCTTGCGCTCCTCGGCGCGCACCATTTCTTCGTCCGGGGCGGGTTCCTCGACAGGAAGCTCTGCCTCGAACGGCCCCTCGTAATGCTCGCCCCTTAGCGCCTTTCCGCCCGGCTCGACCAGAGCGGCGTTGAGCTCCGCCCCGGCGACCACGCCGAGCCCGATGACGAAGAAGAAAATAAGGGCGACCATTACGCCCGCAAGGCTGCCGTAGGTCAGCTCATAGCCGCCGAACAGGCCGATCACCCGCGGAAGAAGCTCGACCGTGACCAGCCACCAGATGGTGGCGATGAAGGCGCCCGGCCACTTGCGGCACTCGATCGTCCGGTAACGGGCCGGGGTCAGCGCCAGGAAGATGACGTAGAAGGTCAGGAACAGGGTGATCGCCGGGAAGATGCGGTAGATGCCGAGCTGGTGGGCCAAACCTTCCGAAAAAGGCAGCTTCGCGGTCACGAACTGGTGCAGCGACGTCAGGAGGACCGTCACGCCGAACGCGACGAACAGAAGGACAACGGCCCCCAGGATGATGGCCATCGCCGCCAATCGATACTGCCAGAAGCTGGCCGAATATTTGACGCCATAGGCACGGCGCAGGATGTCGCGGATCGTCTCGATGAAGCTGGCGGCGGTCCACAGCCCGACGATCGCGCCGAACCAGAGCAGGGCACCGGACCGGCCCTGGAGGACCTCGTCGATCGGCCCGGCCAGCACATCCCGGACCGCCGGAGGCATCCGGCCGAGCAGGGTCGCGACGGTCAGCGCAGTGTCCTCCGCCCGGCCGAACAGGCGCGCCACCGCGGCCGCAAGGATCAGGAACGGGAAGATGGCGAGAAGGGCGAGATAGGCGAGGTTGCCGGCGTGGATGAAGCCGTCGTCGTAAACGCCGATCGCCACTCGCTTGGCCACGATCAGCGGACGGATTTCCTGCTTGGCCCGCTCGATCGCCTGCTTGCCGAAGCGGGCCCTGATCCTTGCGAGCCGCTTGCGCCGTTCTTCTGGCGAATGAGGGTGGAGGTCCTTCATCGCTAGGCGTCAAACCCCGAGGGACGCCCTCGGGTTGCCGCCGCCGTCCCAACTCTCGGCAAACTGCTGGAGCGCCTGGTCGCCCGCCGGCAGGTCGACCGCCAACTGGACCAGCTGGTCGCCGCGCGAGCCGTCCTTCGCCGTGAAGCCGCGGCCCTTGAGGCGCAATATCTTGCCGGACGTCGAACCCTTGGGGATGGTCAGCATCACGGCGCCCTCAGGGGTCGGCACCTTCACCTTGCCGCCAAGCACCGCCTCGTTGAGCGTCACGGGGAGGCTCAGGCGGATGTTCTTGCCCTCGCGCACGTAAAAAGGATGGGGGGCGATTTCGATCGTGACGATCGCGTCGCCGCGCCCGCCGGGTCCATCCTGGCCCTGGCCCGCCAGCCGGATGCGTGCGCCATCCTCGACGCCCTTGGGAAGCTTGAGATCGATCGTCCGGCCGCCGCTGAGCTTGACCCGCTGGTCCTTCATCGTCGCCGCGTCGACGAACGAAACCTTCAGGCGATAAGCGACGTCGGCGCCTTTTTGCGGCGGCCTTGCGCGGTTGAAGCCGCCAAACGGGCCGTTGCCGGTGCTTCCACGCCGGGCGCCGGAAGCCGCTCCGAACAGGCCTTCGAACAAGTCGGACAGATCGGCCGCGTCGGCGCCCTGGAATCCCCCGCCCGGAAAACCTTCGTATCCGCCGCTGCCGCCGGGCCTTGGTCCAGCCCCGCCGCCCCCGCCGAAGCCGCCGCCAAACGGCATGCGCGGGTTGCCATCCTCGTCGATCTCGCCCCGGTCGTAGCGGGCGCGCTTGTCCTTGTCGGACAGGAGGTCATAGGCCTGCGTCACCTTGGCGAAGCGCTCGGCCGCCTTGGGATTGTCCTTGTTGCGATCGGGATGCAGCTGTTTCGCGAGGCTGCGATAGGCCTTCTTGATCTCGGCATCGCTCGCCCCGCGCTGCACGCCCAACTGCTGGTAGAGATCCATTCTATTCCCTTTGTTCGCCGCCCCGTTTCGGGATGCGTCAACCGTCCGTCAAGCTTTGCGAGCCTCTTTGCAGCGGCAAGCCGCTCTGCCATCAGTAGCGCCGGGGGAATATGGGACAGCAATCGACCAGCAAGAATCGCCGGCCGCTGAAGTCGCGCTCGACGGGTTGGGCCGCGCTCGCTTCTCGCTCGGTGCTGGCAACCGGACTGACGGCGAATCAGATCAGCTTCATCGGGATCCTGATTGCCGGGCTCGGCGCATGGGCGATGATCGAGGCGCCGATGCGGCCGTTGCTGTTCCTTGCCGCTGCCGGCTGCATCCAGCTGCGCCTCCTTGCGAACATGCTCGACGGCATGGTCGCGGTCGAGGGCGGACGCGGCGGCCCGACGGGCGCCATCTGGAACGAATTTCCCGACCGGATCGAGGACAGCCTGTTCCTCGTCGCTGCCGGCTATGCGGCGGATCTACCCTGGCTTGGCTGGACCTGTGCGCTGCTCGCCGCCGTCTGCGCCTATGTTCGGCTTCTCGGCGGGACTCTTGGCCAGCCGCAAGATTTCGGCGGGCCGATGGCCAAGCCGCACCGCATGGCGGCGCTGACGGTCGGTTGCATTGTCGCAACCCTGTGGTTCGGCGGCCTTCAGGTCTCGCTCGGGGTGATTGCAGCCGGTACGATACTGACCATCGCGCTCCGCCTCACGCGCCTGTCGAAGGCACTTCGCGCTTGATCGGCGCTCTGATCGTCGGTGCCACGCGGCTGGTCGTCGGGGGCCAGGGCGTCTGGGTGGGCTGCGCGCCGAGTGACAAGCAGCGCATCTACTTCGCCAACCATTCGAGCCACCTCGACACGATCCTGGTCTGGGCCGCGATGCCGCCGGAACTGCGCCGCCGGGTCCGGCCGGTCGCAGCGGCGGATTATTGGGGCAAGGGGCGGCTGCAGCGGCGGATCGCGCTTGGCGTGTTGAACGCCGTCCTGATCGACCGGCAAACGCGATCGAACGACCCTCTGGAGCCGTTGAAGGCCGCGCTGGCCGCCGGCGACAGCCTGATCCTGTTTCCCGAAGGGACGCGCGGGACGGGCGAACTTCCCTCGCCATTCAAGCCCGGCCTTTATCATCTCGCCAAGGCATTTCCGGAGGTCGAACTGGTGCCCGTCTTCCTCGACAATCT
>CBFGLY010000170.1:0-3579 GCA_965649725.1 uncultured Sphingomonas sp. | reverse complement strand
CGATCGAGCGTAGCGCGGGCTCGGCATAATCGCCGCCGACCGGATCGTAGATGACATTGGCGCCCTCCTGTCCGACCGCGTCCTTGAACAGCTGCGCCAGGGCTTTCTGGCCGTCGCGGTCGAACGGGCCGGCCGGATAGACGATCGCTTCGTCCGCGCCGGCTTGCCGCGCGGCGTCGGCCTTTGCATCGGACGATACCGCGGCGATGACCCGGGCGCCCTTCGCCTTCCCAAGCTCGACCGCCGCCAGGCCGACTCCGCCCGCCGCGCCAAGCACGAGGAGCGTGTCGCCCGCCTTCAGCCGGCCGCGATCGTACAGCGCATGGATCGAGGTCGCGTAGGTCAGCAGCAGCGCGGCCCCTTCGGCGAAGCTGCGGCCGTCGGGCAGGCGAAAGGCGCTCTTGGCCGATATGACGATCTTTTCGGCCAGCCCGCCATGGCCCGGCACCGCGATCAGCCGATCGCCGGCCGTCCAGCCCTCGACGCCCTCGCCGACCGCTTCCACCTGCCCCGCGATTTCCCCGCCGGGAGCGAAGGGGCGTGGCGGCCTGAACTGATATTTATCCTCGATGATCAGCACGTCGGGATAGTTGATCGCGGCGGCGCGGACCCGGACAAGCAGCTCGCCGGGACCGGCGACCGGGTCGGCGACCTCGGCCAGCCGCAGCGTCTCCGGCCCGCCGGGCTCGTGGGACAGCAGCGCCCTCACTTACTCGATCCCCCGCGCATGAGCGTCCGCGACGACGTCCGCCGCCGTCATCCCGTTGTAGAGATCGCGGGCGGTCGCATGTGGGTCCTTGTCGGCGTAGCGGCGGCCGCCGACCGTGTTGATCGCGGTGTCGAAGGTCAGCCGGTCCTTGATCGGAAGGTCGCGCCGGGCCTTTTCGATGCTCTCCTCGAAGGCCTGCCGGCTTGATCCATCGATGATCGTTGGCGCCTTGTGGCAGGCGGCGAGAACCGCCGCTGCAGCAAGGAGCGCCACGCTTCTCACTCGACGTAGCTCGCCGTGGTCTTGGCCCGAACCTCCTCGGACGTCACGTCCGGGGCCAGCTCGATCAGCTTGAACGGGCTGTCATGGTCCGGCCGCTGGAACACGGCGAGGTCGGTGATGATCATGTCGACGACATTCTTGCCGGTCAGCGGAAGCGTGCATTCGGGGATGAACTTGGCGTCGCCGTTCTTCGACACATGCTCCATCACGACGATGATCTTCTTGACGCCCGCGACCAGGTCCATCGCGCCGCCCATGCCCTTGATCATCTTGCCGGGCACCATCCAATTGGCGAGGTCGCCGTCCTGGCTGACTTCCATCCCGCCGAGCACGGCCAGGTCGATGTGCCCGCCGCGGATCATGGCGAAGCTGTCACTACTGCTGAAATAGCTGGTCGTCGGCAATTCGCTGATCGTCTGCTTGCCCGCGTTGATCAGGTCCGCGTCGACCTCGTCCGGATAGGGAAAGGGCCCGATGCCGAGCATCCCGTTCTCGCTCTGCAGCGTGACGGTCATGCCTTCGGGCACATTGTTGGCCACCAGCGTCGGAATGCCGATGCCGAGGTTGACGTAAAAGCCGTCGCGAAGCTCCTTCGCGGCCCGCGCCGCCATCTGGTTGCGGTCCCAGGGCATCAGGCGGCCGTCCTTTCGCGGGTGGTCGTGAACTCGATCTTCTTGTCGTAGGGCGCGCCGCTGATCAGGCGCTTCACATAGATGGACGGCAAATGGATGCAGTCGGGATCGAGCGATCCGACCGGCACGATTTCCTCGACCTCGGCCACGCAAATCCGACCCGACGTCGCAGCCGGCTGGTTGAAGTTGCGGGCGGTCTTGCGGAAGACGAGGTTGCCGCTTTCGTCGGCCTTCCAGCCCTTGATGATCGAAAGGTCCGCGCGAATGCCGCGCTCGAGGATATAATCCTCGCCGTCGAAATTCTTGACCTCCTTGCCCTCGGCCACCTGCGTGCCGACGCCGGTCTTCGTATAGAAGCCGGGAATGCCCGCGCCGCCCGCGCGCATCCGTTCGGCGAGCGTTCCCTGCGGGCAGAACTCCACCTCCAGCTCGCCGGCGAGGAACTGCCGCTCGAATTCCTTATTCTCGCCGACGTAGGAGGAGATCATCTTCTTCACCTGCCGCGTGCGCAGCAGCTTGCCGAGACCTTCATTGTCGATCCCGGCATTGTTCGAGGCGATGGTAAGGTTCGTTACCCCCGACGCGACGATCGCGTCGATCAGACGCTCCGGAATGCCGCAAAGGCCGAACCCACCCGCAGCTATCGTCATGCCATCGAATAGCAGCCCCTCGAGCGCGGCCTCGGCATTGGAGTAAATTTTCTGCATGCTTATCGCTTCCGACGTACCTGCCTTAGCAGCTTTACTGCGTGAGCGAGGTCCGTAGCGCTCCTGATCTTGAAGGTCGAGTAGCCATTCTGGTCGGCCTTCAAGTCACTTGGTGCGTTCTCAAATTCTCTCGGATTCCCGCGAACAACAATCTTTAGCTCCCGCACGCGGGGCTGCGGCACCAGCACGATGAAATTGTCCGGCTTGTTGATGAACCGTCGACCAGGGAACGCAACCAACTGCCCCTCGGGATCTAATTCCCTCACCGTTTGGAGCATTTTTTTCGCGAACTCTCCAACGTCTGGCCCTGCGGCTTCCGCCTCCGCAATGAAATCCCGATCGGCAGCCCGCACATTCTTCGGGGTCGCCTTGTCACCACCGGAGGAGTTGCAAGCAATGATTATCGTGTCGTCCAACGTCCCTCGATTTACGACGGTCGCATCGATTGAGGGAAACAGGATCGTGCCCTCCGAGACCTCGGTGACCACAGGAACATAAATGATCGAAGGCCCGGGCTCTCGTCCCGCTGCGCGGCCAAGACGATCAATCTCAATAGGACTGGTGGCCGTCCGCCAAATATTATTGGCGAGTTTCGTTGCGCCTGAGATTGCGTTCTGCAGCATGCTTCGCCCTCCTCCGCAGCTATTTACTCCCGGATCGGAGGGCTGTCAAGCCCAGTATTACTGCCAGTATGTTTGGACGCTATCCCTTTAGTTTCCCGAGGACGCTCTGCAGCTGCATTGCGTTGGACATGTCGCCTTCGACCTTCAGCTTGCCGGTCATGAAGGCGGTCATGCCGTCGAGCTGGCCGCTCGAAAGTGCCTGCCAATCGTCCCAGCTGACCTTGATCGTCGTGTCGGCCGGCCCGTCATTCTCGCTGACCAGGCTGTTCGCGCCGTCGAGCAGGATCGCGCCCTCGTCGCCGCCGAAGTCGATCTTGACCGTCTTGCCCGGAAGCCAGGCCCCCGCATCCTGCATCTTCGCGACCAGTTCCGACTTCGTCATGGCGGTTCTCCTTTTCCCGTCCCGCCTAGCGGCCAGCCGGAACAGGTTCAAGCATCCCCACTGCCGTCCGCCCTGAGCTTGTCGAAGGGCTGTCCTGCTATCTTTACCGGTGAAAAAGAAAGGCAGTCCTTCGACAGGCTCAGGACGAACGGGTTTTGACTGGCAAGACTTGGCGCGAACCCTTGGGGAGCCTATCTCACGGCCCATGAGCTACGACACCGACCTCCAGCTATTCATCGACGGC
>CBFGLY010000169.1:0-3614 GCA_965649725.1 uncultured Sphingomonas sp. | reverse complement strand
CACCGGCGAGCCGGAATTGCCGCCGATGATGTCGTTGGTGGTGACGAAGTCGTAGGCGACCTTGCCGTCGATCTTCGCCCGATTTGCGATGAAGGCTTGCGGCAGGTCGAACGGCGACGCGCCGGTCGCGCGGTCGAAGGTTCCGCCGATCGTCGTCCGGGTCGGGACCATGCTCCCGCGCTCCCGCCAGCCCAGCACCTTGCCGTAGCTGATGCGCAGCGTGAAGGTCGCGTCAGGGTAGAGCGTGTCGCCATAGGCCGCGAACCGTGCGTCGGCGAGCTTCGCCTGGGCAGCCGTAAGCGGCGCGTCGACCAGCTCATCGAAGCGCTTCTGGATCGCCCGGTCGTTGGCGTCGACGCCTCGCGCATAGACGATCATCGGGTCGTTCGAAGCGTCGATCGCCGCCTGGCCGCCGTCCCACAGCGCCTTGCGCACCGCCGGATCGGCCAGCCGGGTGCCGCCGACGAGCCGCGCCGCGAGACCCTCGGGCGATTCCTTGCCGAGCAGGAGCTTGGTCTGCGGATCGTCGGCGCCCAGATATTCGCGCGCCTTGGACAGCGACCATTCCATCACCAGCTGGTCGAGCCAGGGATAGATCGGCCGCTCGTCGAGAACCCGCTTCTGGACCAGCGGGAGCGCGGAATCGGTGTAGCCGGGAAGGCGCTCGGCATTGGGCTTGCCCCGCTCGGCGGCGGCGCGAACGAGGCTCATCGCATAGGAAAACAGGTCGCCCGACGGCAAAGAGAAGCGGTCGGCGACATAGAAGTCGCGATAGGCATCCATCGCCTTTGCGACGTCGGCCCAGGGATTGCCGATGGCCGTGTTGCCGGCGCTCTTCGCCTTGAGCTGCGCTTCGGCCGCGGCCAGCTTCCCGGTGAAGGCCGGGTCGTTGAGCGCGTTCACGCGGCCGATATAGACTTTCAGGCTATTCTCGATGCCTTCCAGCTCCTGATGGCCTTCGCGGGCCTTTTGCGGGCTCGATTCCATCGCCGAGATCAGGCGGCCGCGAAGCTCCGAATAGGTGGCGACGGTGATCGGCAGGGCGAGCTCACGCTGGAAGGCGAGCTGGTCGCCGGTGAACAGCCGCTGGGTCGATCCGGGGTTGCCGACGACGAAGGTCGTCTCCCCGTCGACCGGCGCCCGGGCGGTCCAGTCGAGATGCTGCGGCGTTGCGACCGGCTTTCCGTCCTCATAGGCGCGAAGGAAGCTCGCATCGAGCGAGTAGCGCGGGAAGTTGAAATTGTCGGGATCGCCGCCGAACTGCGCCGCTTGCGCTTCCGGCACCCAGACCAGGCGGACGTCGCTATATTTGCGGTAGGTGTAGAGCTTGTACTGCCCGCCGCCGTAGAGGCTGACGACCTGGCAGCGGGTCTTGCCGGTGTCGGGGCAGCCGCCGGATTCGATCGTCGCAATGGCCGCGTCGCGGGCCTTGACGGCGGCCTCGCCGGTGGCGTTGCCGATCGCCGACTTCACTTGCGCCGTGACGTCCTTGATCGAGGTCACGACCTCGGCCTGCTGGCCGGCGCATTTCAGCTCGCGCTCGCGGGTCGCGGCGGTGAAGCCATGATCGAGGATATTGTTCTGGGCGGTCGAATTATCCTCGGCGCAGCTGGCGACGCAGTGGTGATTGGTGAGGATCAGCCCGGCGTCGGAGACGAAGCTGGCGGAGCAGCCTCCGGTCAGCCGGACGGCGGCGGAGCGGACCTTGTCGAGCCAGGCCTGGTCGGGCGCCCAGCCATAATCCGCGCGCATTTTCGCAGCCGGGAAGCCGTCGAAGGTCCACATCCCTTCGTCCGCGCGGGCGGCCGCGAGAGGCAGCGACAAGGCGGTGGCGAAGAGGGCGAGGCGACGCGCGGAACGGTACATTGGAAACTCCTCCTGATCGGAGGCGAACCCTGCACGAAAAAGGGCCCGGCGCAACCCATGCGCCGGGCCCTCTACAAGCTGGAGCCGACAAAGGGGTCAGCCGGCGTCCGGCGCTTCCTTCCTGATTTCCTTGATGATCATTCGGCGGCCCTTGCCACGCTCGTCCGGAGTGACGCTGCCGTCATGGTTGGCGTCCATCCGGTCGAAATGCTGGAGCGCCATCGCTTCTGCCTCACCAAGCGTGATGCGGCCATCGTGATCGGTGTCGGCCATGACGATCATTCGAGCGCCGCCCATTCCGCCCATGCGATGCATCCGCATCTGCCCGAGCTTGCCGTCCTTGCGGGCGTCCTTGATCTTCTCGCGCATGACGATGCGCTTTTCGATCCGCTGCTCGCGGCCCTGGGCGAACTCGTCGCGGCTGATCGCTCCGTCCTTGTTGGCGTCGAGACGGTCGAAGGCAGCGTTGGGATCGCGCATCTTGCGTTCGCGGACCATGACGCGCGGCGCTTCGCCCGGCGCCGACCGCATCGCCATCCGGTGAGCGCTATGAGCGGTGATTTCAGCAGTGCTGATCGCGCCATCCTTGTCGGCGTCGAAGCGCGCGAAATGATCGCGGACCATCTGGACCGTCTCGGCCCGGGTCATGACATGATCGGCCATCGGCGGCACAGGCGGAACCGGCGGCGCCGGCGAGGCGGTCTGGGCCCATGCGGCAGTCCCGGCGAGCAACGCCGCACCGGCAATCAGAAAGCTTTTCATTGATGCACCCCTCCTCGTTCGGAATCGAACGAGGCTATGCCCCAAATCCTGTATGGCGCTTGAACGGCAGTGGTCATGGTGGCAAGGGGCGCGCCAGCCTCCCCCGCCCAGGACAGACAAGGAAACCCAGCCCATGGCCGACAAGATCAACCGCGTCGTGCTCGCCTTTTCGGGCGGCCTCGACACGAGCGTGATCCTGAAGTGGCTGCAGCAGACCTACGGCTGCGAAGTGGTGACCTTCACCGCCGACCTGGGCCAGGGCGAGGAGCTGGGCCCGGCGCGGCACAAGGCCGAGCTGATGGGCATCCGGCCCGAGCATATCTTCATCGACGACCTGCGCGAGGAATTCGTGCGGGATTATGTCTTTCCGATGATGCGCGGGAATGCGCTTTACGAGGGGCTGTACCTGCTCGGCACCTCGATCGCCCGTCCGCTGATCGCCAAGCGCCAGGTCGAGATCGCCCGGGAAGTCGGCGCGGACGCGGTCAGCCATGGCGCGACCGGGAAGGGCAACGACCAGGTCCGCTTCGAGCTTGGCTATTATGCGCTTGCGCCCGACATCAAGGTGATCGCCCCGTGGCGCGAATGGGATCTGAATAGCCGCACAGCGCTGATCGACTTCGCCGAGAAGAACCAGATCCCGGTGCCCAAGGACAAGCGCGGCGAAAGCCCCTTCTCGACCGATGCCAACCTCCTCCACACGTCGAGCGAGGGGAAGGTGCTGGAGGACCCGTGGGAGGAAGTGCCGGATTACGTCTATTCGCGCACCGACGATTTGGTTGCGGCGCCCGACACGCCGGAAGAGATCACGATCGACTTCAAGGCCGGCGACGCGGTCGCGGTCAACGGCGAAGCGCTATCGCCCGCAGCACTGCTGACGAAGCTCAACGAGCTGGGCAAGAAGCACGGCATCGGCCGGCTCGACCTGGTTGAGAACCGCTTCGTCGGCATGAAGAGCCGGGGCATGTATGAGACGCCGGGCGGGA
>CBFGLY010000168.1:0-3657 GCA_965649725.1 uncultured Sphingomonas sp. | reverse complement strand
CGCGGCCATGGGGGCTGGTTCGCCGTCATCGCTGTTCCTATAGCCTGCCCAATGAGCGATGCCGCAACCCGACTGGCCGAAGTCCGCGAGCAAATCGCCCGCGCCGCCAAGGCCGCGAAACGCGATCCCCAGGGCGTCGCGCTGGTGGCCGTCACCAAACAGCGCTCGGCTTCCGACATCGAAGCCTTGATCGCGGCGGGCGTTACCGACTTCGGCGAAAACCGGGTGGCCGAGGTGCAGGAGAAATGGCCCGACCTGCGTGCGGCCTACCCCAACCTCCGCCTTCACATGATCGGTCAGCTGCAATCCAAAAAGGCGGCCGACGCAGTCCGGCTGTTCGATGTGATCCATTCGCTCGACCGGCTGTCCCTGCTGGATGCGCTGGTCAAGGAAGGAGCGAAGGCCGGGCGTTTCCCGGAGGTCTATGTTCAGGTGAATATCGGCGCGGAGGAGCAGAAAGGCGGCGTTTCGATCGACCAGCTCCCCGAGTTGCTCGCTGCCGTCCGGGCCTCTCCGCTACCCCTCGCCGGACTGATGGCGATGCCGCCTAACGGATTGCAAGCAGGCCCTTTTTTCGCGCTTCTGGCCGATCTTGCGCGACGTCATGGCGTCAACGGGCTGAGCATGGGGATGTCGGGCGATTACCCCACGGCCGTGATGCTCGGCGCGACGGCCGTAAGGATAGGATCGGCCTTGTTCGACGATTAGTCGAGGTGGCCGCTCCGCTTGCGCTTGGTTGCGAGATAGTCGGCGTTGTGCGGATTGGTCGGCATGTGGTGGGCAAGCCGTTCGACCACGTCGATCCCTTCTTGCTCCAAACCCTCGACCTTGGACGGATTGTTGGTGAGCAGCCGGACACGGTCAATCCCAAGCGCGCGAAGCATGGCCGCCGCCATTCCATAATTGCGCTCATCGTCCGCAAAGCCCAGCCGGCGGTTGGCGTCGACCGTATCCAGCCCGCGGTCCTGCAGCGCATAGGCCCGAAGCTTGTTGGCAAGGCCGATGCCGCGGCCTTCCTGGCGTAGATAAAGCAGCACTCCGCCGCCATGCTCGCCCAGGATTCGCAACGCCTCCTTGAGTTGCGGACCGCAATCGCATTTCAGGCTCCCGAACACGTCGCCGGTCAGGCATTCGCTGTGGAGCCGGACCAAGGGGGGCTTGCCGCCAAAGGCCCCGACCAGCAGGGCGACATGCTCTTCCCCGCTCGCCGGGTCGCGAAAGGCGACAATCTGGGTCGGCGGCAGATTGTCGAGCGGAAGCTTTGCCCGGGCCACGATCGTGGCGACGGGCGTCCTGGTCGCGGATTCGATGGTCTGCGCATCGATTTCGAGCGCGCTGTCCGCTTCCACGACCCACAGGGCCGGGAGAAGTCCGGCCAACCTCGCCAGCGCCAGCGCGGCCCCAGCATCGCGGTCGTTCTCGACGGGGATTGCGGCAAGCGGGCCGATTGGGCCGCGATCGAAATCCACTCCAGGGTCGGCGAGCGCGCGCGCCGCTTGCCGATCGAGCCAGTCGCAATGGCTGATCTCGACCGGACCGCTGTCACGCGCGGCTTCCTTCTCATTGGCGAGGCCAAGCGCAAAGGCTCGCTGCGCGCTGATCAGCATGGGGGCCTGGTGCTTGGGATCGAGCAGATCGAGAAGCGCCTGGCTTCCCGCTTCAACCGACAGGACCGCTATATCGCCGACCCTCACGGCGCGGCCGGCTCGAAGCGCCGCGATCGCCCGCTCGATCGGCGAAATCTCGCTCACACCTCGAGCTCGAGGATCAGGGGAACATGGTCGGACGGCCGCTCCCATCCGCGGCACGGCTCAAGCACGCGATGGGCCCTGGCTTGCGGTGCCAGGCTCGGGCTTGCCCACATATGATCAAGCCTGCGGCCGCGGTCGCTCGCCGCCCAATCCTGCGCGCGGTAGCTCCACCAGGTGAAGTTGCGGTCCGGCGCGGGAATGAGCCGGCGCCCAAGGTCGACCCAGTCGTGAGCTTGCCGAAGGCGTTCGAGCGTCTCGACCTCGATCGGCGTATGGCTGACCACGTCGAGCAGCGCCTTATGATTCCACACGTCGCATTCCAGCGGCGCGATGTTGAAGTCGCCTACGATCAAAGTCGGCTCAGCCAACTTTTCGCTCCAGCGCGTCATGCGCTCGATGAAGTCGAGTTTTTGGCCGAATTTCGGATTGATCGCGCGATCGGGCGTGTCGCCGCCGGCCGGGATATAGACATTCTCCAGCCGGATACCGCATTCCAGTCGGGCACCGACGTGCCGCGCTTCGCCATTGTCCTGCCAATCGTGGCGGCCGCTGTCCTGCAGCGGCAGGCGCGACAGGATAGCGACGCCGTGATGCATCTTCTGGCCGTTCAGCTCGTGGTGAACATAGCCGCGCGAATGGAACAAAGCGGCGGGGAAGACGACGTCCTGGGCCTTGGTCTCCTGCAGGCAAAGGATGTCCGGCTGCTCCTCGTCCAGCAGCCGCTCGACGATATGAGCGCGCGCGCGCACCGAATTGATGTTCCAGGAAGCGATTTTGAGCTTGGTCACGATTGGCCGAGTAGCGGAGTTTGCGCCGGAAGCAAAAGGCCCCCGCTCCGGGGGCGTGGAGCGAGGGCCAACCAAGCGTTCGTCACGCAAGGCGATCGCCGCATGACCCGGGTAACAGGGGGAAACCCCGGCGAACGACGATCTATGTCTTTTAATAGGTCCGGGAAGCTGACCCCAGCCTTAACCGTTTTCGAACGCTACGCTTTTTTGCGTTTGGGGTCGGCGAAGGTGAAGGCGCTGTCGGGCACGGCGACGTTGTACCGCTGGTTCGACAGACGCACCGTCGTCTTCTTGTTCTGCGCATCGATCGCGGTCCACCCTTCCAGGCGAAGCCCGCCCGGCGCGCCGGCCGAGCGCTGGAAGGCGAGCACCAGCGTGCCGAATTCCGGGCGGCGTGCATCGCGGGCGCGGACCACCACGACTTGCGGACTTTCGCTCGGCAGGATCCGGGCGATGCGGCCCAAATCCGGATTAGGCGAGAGCAGCACCGCGAGCGGCGACTTTGAGATCGGCCAGCTCGACTTCTGGCCCACGTCATAGTCGACGAAGCTCAGCGTCTTGCCGTTGGCGACCAGCAGCATGTTGACCCCGCCGCCATAGGCGAAACGGATCTTGCCCGGGCGCTTCAACTGCAGCGTGCCCGCCATCTGCCGGCCCTTGCCGTCGGTCTGGAGGAAGTTGGCCGTCATCGACGTGGTCGCCGCAAGGCTCGCCTCGACCGCCTTCAAGTCCGCCGACGATGCCGCCGGCGCCGGCGCCGCAACCGTCGCGACCAGCGCAACGGGCACCAGGGCGCGCGCGAAATTGGTGGCAAAAGTCATGAAATTCTCCTGGAAAATTGCTTGTGCCCGATATGGCGCTCAGGGTTTGAATGCCTCCTGAACCCTCAGGTTCCCTGCCGTTCAGGCTCAGATCGGGTGCCCGTCCGTGTCGATCAGCACTTCCCGGCGACCGACATGGTCAGGTTGCCCGACCAGTCCGTCCTTTTCCATCCGCTCGATCAATCGCGCCGCGCTGTTGTAGCCCACCCGAAGCTGGCGCTGGAGGTAGCTGGTCGACGCCTTTTGGCTTTCTGCGACGATCTGGATCGCCTTGCGGTAGAGTTGGGTCTCGGGATC
>CBFGLY010000167.1:0-3663 GCA_965649725.1 uncultured Sphingomonas sp. | reverse complement strand
TCGTCGCCGCCTCGGCGCAAAGCGGCTGCCAGTCGCTTGCCAGCGTCAATCCGCTCTGGTCCTGCCGCCGGATCAGGACCGGGCAACTCAGCCGGAACGCCGCAAGCGCGCGCTCCGCCTCGACTGAAGTCAGGCTTGCCGGGGCCGCAAGCGACAGACCGGCGGCGCGGGCGTCAGCAGGCGGCGGGGGCGATGGAGGTGGGACGACCGGCCCCGGAGTTGGAGGCGTCGGGGTCGGTGGCGCCGGAGCGGGCCCGCGGGTTGCGCAGGCTGCGACGAGCAAGCTGGCGGACAGCGCGATCGCGCGAAAAAGCGGGCTCACTCTTCGTCGTCGGTTTCGACGAGCAGCCAGTTCGGATCGCGCGAAGCGATATCCCGCCGGAACGTCCAGCGGTCGCGGGTCTGGACCGCGTCCGACAGGGAACCGGCGACGACCTCGCCCGCGCTGTTGCGAGTGACGGCGGCGATGTCCGCTTCGAACCGGACGGTGACAAGCGCGACGCTGCGGTCGACCTCGGCCCCCGCGATGATCGCCTGGTCGATCGCGACCAGCCGGTTGTCGAGCACCAGGCCGTCCTTCGACCGCTGCTCAACCGCGGACGCGAAGGTTTCGAAAACATGGTTGTCGACGTAAGGCCGCATCGCTTCCAGGTCGCCTTTCCAGAAGGCTTCGAGGACAAGGCGATAGGCCGCTTTCGAACCGTCGAGGAAACGGGCCACGTCGAAGGTCGAATCAGCGGCCAGGAGAGCCCTGACGCCGGGGCCTGCCGTGGGCAGATAGGAAAGATCGTCCGGGTCGCCCTGCGCCGCGACGGTCGAGGGCCGTGCCTGCGCGCGAGGCTCCACCAGGGGGTCCGCCTGCTCGGGATCGGCGGGCTTCAGGATGGGCTGTTCATGGCCGGTGCGTTCGCCGAGCACGCTGTAGAGCCGAAGGCCGATGAACAAGGCGACGAGCGCGAGGATGACAATTGCGGTCAACGATGATTCCGTTCGAAACGATAAAATTCGCCGTCCAACATAATGCGGACAACGCTTGGATTCAAAGGGCGCTCCATTGCCGCCCACGGCATTGCGCCTTGATTAAGCGGCTGCTAGTCGCTCGGCCCACGCGGGCAGGCCTTGGCGGCCTTGCCATCGATCAGCAACCGCTCCGTATTTGACCGAGGATTTTCATGGCCGACCAGGACCCCAACAACGCCGCGCCCGAACCTTCAGGCGAAGGGTCGCCGGATGCTCCTCACGCAGCGACGATCGCGCAGTATATCAAGGATTTGTCGGCCGAAAGTCCGTCCGCCCCTCAGGTTTTCCAATGGCAGGGCCAGCCAGCGCTTGACGTCCAGTTCGGCCTGAACGGCGGCAAGGTCGCCGACGATGTCCATGAGGTCACGCTGAAGATCGAGGTCAGCGCCAAGTCGGACAATGGCACGCACTTCATCGTCGACCTGACCTATGCCGGCCTGTTCGCCTTCCGCAACATTCCGGAAGAATCGCTTGCGCCCTTCCTGCTGGTCGAAGCGCCGCGCATGCTGTTCCCCTTCGCCCGGCAGATTGTCGCCGAGGCGGTGCAGAATCTCGGCTTCCCGCCGCTGCTGCTCGATCCGATCGATTTCGGCGCGGCCTATATGGCCCAGCTGGAGGCGCAGCAGCAGGCGCAGGGCCAGCCGGGCGGCGACGGCGAGCCGCCGGTCGGCCACGCCTGACGCCGGCGGCTCCGCGCCCATGAACCTCGTCAAGGCGACGGGCACGATCGGCGGCCTGACCCTGGTCAGCCGGATCGCCGGCTTCGGCCGCGAAATGCTGATGTCGCGGGTGATGGGCGCGAGCTGGCAGGCCGACGCTTTCTTTGTCGCCTTTCGGCTTCCCAACACCTTCCGCAGGCTGTTCGGCGAGGGCGCCTTCTCGGCCGGCTTCGTCCCGCTCTACGCCCAGCGGCTCCAGGGCGAGAATGGCGATGTCGAGGCCCGGCGCTTTTCCGAGGAAGTGCTCGCGGTTTTCCTGCCCACGCTGATCCT
Organism: uncultured Sphingomonas sp.; assembly: GCA_965649725.1. Lineage (GTDB taxonomy): Bacteria > Pseudomonadota > Alphaproteobacteria > Sphingomonadales > Sphingomonadaceae > Sphingomicrobium. The sequence goes on along the minus strand of CBFGLY010000167.1, from coordinate 1,651 downwards.
GTTCACCTTGGTGTTCGAGATCATCATGGGCCCGTTCGTCTTCCTGATTTCGGGCTACCAGGGCGAAAAGCTGACCCTTGCGACCTTCCTGACGCAGATCACCTTTCCCTATTTGCTGCTGATCAGCCTGGTCTCGCTCTTCTCGGGCATCCTCAACAGCATCGCCCGGTTCACCGCCGCCGCCTTTGCCCCTGCACTATTGAACCTGGCGATGCTGACGGCGCTGATCTTCGTCCCGGTCGGCGGCACGACGACGGCGATCGCGCTCAGCATCGCGGTGACCGCCGGCGGCGTGCTGCAGCTCGCCCTATTGATGGCGGCCTGCAAGCGCGCCGGAATCGTCCTCAAGTTCAGGCGGCCCCGCATGACTCCCGGCGTGCGCCAGTTCGTGCGGGTCGTCATCCCCGCCACTTTGGGCGCCGGCGTCTATCAGATCAGCGCCTTCATCGACACTTTCTTCCTGGCGCGGCTCGAAACCGGTTCGCTCAGCTATTTCAACTATGCCGACCGCCTCAACCAGCTGCCGCTGGGAGTCATCGGCGCGGCGCTCGGCACCGCCATCCTGCCGCAAGTCAGCCGCTATGTCGGGGCCGGGGAGACGCAGAAGGCAGCGAACGTCCAGGCGCAGGCGGCGGAGCTTGCCATGCTGCTCTGCCTTCCGGCGGCGCTCGCTTTGTCGGTGGCGTCCGGACCCTTGATTTCCGCTCTGTTCGAAGGCGGCCGCTTCACGGCACGGGACGCCGACATCACGGCGATGACGCTGGCGATCATCGTCACCGGCTTGCCCGCCTATGTGCTGGTCAAGGTGCTGACCCCGGGCTTCTATTCGCGCCAGGACACGGCGACGCCGGTCAAGACGGCCGGGGTCACGCTGATTGCCAACGTGCTTCTCAACTTCGCGCTGATCCCACCGTTCGGAATTGCCGGACTGGCGGCCGCGATCGCGATCTGCTCCTGGCTCAACTGCCTGATGCTCTACGTCATCCTGCACCGCCGGGGCTATTTCCGCATCGAAGGCTGGCTTGCGATGCGCATCGCCAAGCAGCTGCTCGCCGGCCTGGCGATGGCGGCCGCGCTTTGGGTCGTGAAAGACCAGCTCGAGGGCTTTTTCGCAGGCTCCGTCGGACACCGGCTGATCGGCGTCGGAGCGCTGATCGGAGCAGGCCTTGCCGTCTATTTCCCGATCGTGTGGGTGATCGGCGGAATGGGCAAGGAAGATATCCAGGCGCTGCTTCGGCGCCGCGGCAAGGCGGGGAGCGATTCGGTATGACCGGCCAGAAGATGCGCGTCGTGTCGGGCATCCAGCCGACGGGCGACCTTCATCTCGGAAACCTGCTGGGCGCGATCCTGCGCTGGGTACGGATGCAGGAGGAGACGGAATGCCTCTTCTTCCTGGCTGACCTCCATGCCCTGACGGTCGACGTCGATCCGGCAACGCTCAACGCCAATGTCCGCGAAATGGCCGCGGCGCTCATCGCGAGCGGGATCGACCCGGCCAAGTCGACTCTGTTCTGCCAGAGCGCGGTCCCCGCGCATCCGGAGCTTGCCTGGATCCTCAACGGGACCGCGCGGATGGGCTGGCTCAACCGGATGACGCAGTGGAAGGACAAGGCCGGCAAGAACCGCGAGGGTTCGAGCGTCGGCCTGTTCA
>CBFGLY010000166.1:0-3705 GCA_965649725.1 uncultured Sphingomonas sp. | reverse complement strand
GCCGCGGCCATTGGCTTCGCACCAGGCGAAGAAGGAAGGATCGTCGATCAACCCATATTTGACGATCTCGGCATAGCCGGACCGAAGCTGCCGCTCGTCCAGCGTATCGAGCAAGGCGGGATCGGCGACGACCAGCGACGGCTGGTGGAAGGTCCCGATGAGGTTCTTCTCGCCGAAAGCATCGATGCCCGTCTTTCCGCCGATCGCGCTGTCCGCTTGCGAGAGGAGGGTGGTCGGCACGTGGACGACCGGGCAGCCCCGCTTGAACAGGGATGCGGCGAGGCCGGTCAGGTCGCCGACGCTTCCGCCGCCCAGGGCGACGATCGGCGTATCCCGCGACACGTTCCGCTCGGCCAAGGCGGCGAGCAGGGAGCGAAGGCCGTCCCAATCCTTTGCCGCTTCGCCCTCGGGAACCAGGATCGGGGCGGCACCAATGGCCTCGGCGATGGCGGCTCCGTGGAGCGCGAACACCTTGGGTTCGCTGACCAGCACCGGCAAGGTCCCGCGCGCCATGTCCAGGATGCGTTCGATCCCGGCTTCGACGGGGCCGACGAGGACGTCATAGCCCCGCGGCCCAACCTCGACCCGGACAATGGTCATTCGCCGAGATGCTGCCTTAGGGCGGACACGATGGCTTCGACCACGTCGCCATGGGCGCCGTCGCCATTGCTCTTCACATGGATCTGGGCCTGCTCGTAAAAGCCGCGGCGCTCGTCGGCCAGCCGCGACAATATCTCCGCCGGATCGCCCTTTTTGAGCATCGGCCGGTTGTTGCGCCGCGAGGTTCGCTCGGCAAGCACGTCGACCGGCGCGTCGAGCCATATGGTGATTGCCCGCCGATTGAGGATTTCCCGAGTCCGGGCGTCGTTGAAGGCGCCGCCGCCGGTCGCAATGACCCGCACCTCCCCATCCACCAGGCGCGCGACCAGCCGCCGCTCGCCGTCGCGGAAATCCCGCTCGCCATAGCGCTCGAACAGGTCGGCGGTGTTGGATCCCGACGCTTCCTCGATCGCCACGTCGCTGTCGACGAACGGAACGCCGAGTCGGCGCGCAAGCCGGCGGCCGACGGTCGATTTGCCCGCCCCCATCAGCCCGACCAGCACGATGGGCCGATCAATTATGTCCGTCAGCTTCCGCACTTTGTCGCGCCATCCCTTTGATGCGGGGCTATACATAGCCCCTCTTCGTCGGGCAAAAGCCTTTGTCGCGTCATTCACCCCTAGTTGGAGCAATCATGCCTCGAGGCCTGCTATTCCTGATCGTCGTCATCATTCTTGTTGTTGGCGGCATTTTCCTGCTGTCCCGAAGCGTGGAGGAAGTGCCGGTTCAGACGATCGAGGCCAATGTGGCGGGCAATGCTGTCGCGAACTAACAAGCTGCTGGCCGGCTCCGGCGCCCTGGTCCTGCTGCTCGCGCTTCCGGCGATTGCTCAGGACCGGCCCGAATCGATCCTGCCCCCGGGGTTCGGCGATCCGGTGGCCCCTGCGCCCCAGCCTTCCAATCCAGCGGCTCCCAGGCCGCAACCGACCGGCCCGTCGCAAAGCGATCCCGGCGATACCGCCGGCGTTCAGGTCGTCGATTCGCTGGCGCCGCTGGAGAAACTGACGGCCGAGCCGGTGCCCCAGGTCGAATATCCAAGGGACGCGCGGCGCGACCCGCGTTTTGCCGGCACGCTGTCCCCAATGTCGGTCGGCCTCGGCACCCGGCCCTGGGGCGCGGCCAGCGGCAAGGCGCTGCAGATATTGATGCGCAGGATGGACACTCCGCTCGCTTCGCGCTGGGCGCATATCGGACTTCGCAACGCGCTCCTGGCGCAGGCAGTGGCACCGGCCGATGTCAATCCGGCCGATTGGGCGGCCGAACGGGCCTGGCTCTTGCTGAGGCTGGGCGAGGCCGACGCGTCGCGCTTGCTGATCGCCAGCGTCGATACGGACCGCTTCACCCCCAAGATGCGGCAAGTCGCGCTTCAGTCGGCACTGGCAAGCAGCGATCCGTCGGCGATGTGCCCCCTGGAATCCGGCCTGTCGAAGGTCGAGCCGAGCGTCGCCTCCCTGGTCGCGGCGATTTGCGCTTCGCTTTCGGGTGAGGCCGAGCGGGCGGCGGCGGACATCGAGGCGGCGCGGCGGCGCGGCCGGGTCGGGGCGATCGACCTGGCCCTGGCCGACAAGGTGGTCGGGGCCGGTGCCGAGACATCGCGCGCGGTGACGATCGAATGGGAGCCGGTCGATCGGCTCAACAGCTGGCGCTATGGCCTGTCCACGGCAACGGCCATGCTTCCGCCCGAGCGGCTGATGAACACCGCGGGCTTGCAGATGCAGGCCTGGCTGGCACGGGCGCCGATGTTCTCCGCTACCCAGCGGGTGCCGGCAGCGCGCGTGGCCGCCGGGCTCGGTGTCCTGTCCAGCCAGGCGCTGATCGACCTTTATTCGGCCTCCTACGACGCAACCGACCCGGACGAGCTGGGCGAAACCGACGCGTGGCAGCTTCGCCTGGCCTTCATCGGCAAGGACCAGGATGCGCGGCTGTCGGCGATGCGCAAGCTGTGGGGAACGGCCGACGATCCGCTCGACCGGATGGCGATGCACGTGCTCCTGTCGCGCGCCGCCCGAAGGGTGCGGCCGAGCTCCGACCTTCAGGCCGACGCGACCGACCTGGTTGCCTCGCTGCTCGCCGGAGGCTTCGATCGCGAGGCCGCGCGCTGGGCGCCGACGATCGGCGATCTCGACGATCAGGAAGCGGACGCGGTGTGGGCGATGCTGGCGCTGGGATCGCCTGATGCGGGGCCGCTTGGAATCGATGCCAACCGGATCGAGGATTTCGCCGACCGCGACCGGAGCGAGGGCAAGCAGCGCACCGCTCTTCTCATCGCGGGCCTTGCCGGGCTTGGCCGGATCGATGCGCAGACCGCGGGGCGGTTGAGCCGGGAATATGAGCTGGGCCTGGGCGCCGAGACGACCTGGACCAGGCTGATCGACGGGGCGATGCGGCGCCGGCAGTCGGGAACGGCCATGCTCCTTGCGGCAAGCGGCCTTCAGGGCGGCAATTTCCAGCAGGTCGGACCGGCCTATCTGTTCCACGCGGTCAACGCGCTGAGAGTGACCGGCCAGGACTATCTGGCGCGGATGATCGCGGCCGAGGCACTGGCGAGGACGTGACGGAGGCCGACCGCGCGCTGGTCGACCGCTTTTGCGACATGATGGCGGCCGAGGCAGGGGCGTCACGCAACACCTTGCTCGCATATCGCCGCGACCTGGAGTCCGCGGCCGAAACCCTGCTTTCGCTGGAAAAGGCGGGGGCGGCGGAACTGTCGCGGCTCGGCGAGGCCTGGTCGGAGTTGGCGCCCTCGACCCTCGCTCGCCGCTCGGCCGCGCTGAGGCGCTTCTTCGGCTTCCTGTTCGACGAGGGACTGCGCTCCGACGATCCTTCCGCCGCCTTGCCCCGCCCATCGCTGCAGCGGCCGCTTCCCCGGATTCTCGACACCAATGAAGTGGAGGCGATGTTCGCGGCGGCGGAGGATCGCGCCTCGAGCAAGGAGCCGCTGGCCCTTCGCAATCTCGCGCTGCTCGAGCTGCTTTACGGTTCCGGGCTTCGAGCGACCGAACTCGTCTCCCTTCCGCGGCGCGCGCTTCGTCCAGGCCAGCCGTTCCTGATCCTTCGCGGGAAAGGCGGCAAGGAACGGCTCGCGCCGGTGTCCGAGCGAGCGGC
>CBFGLY010000165.1:0-3713 GCA_965649725.1 uncultured Sphingomonas sp. | reverse complement strand
CCGGCGGAGTGGGGATGGCATTCTCGCTGATCCGCTGGCGGGTGGCCGAAGCCTGCGCGTCGAGGGTGGGGAGGTTGCGAGCGCCCGCGACCAGCTGGCGAGCGCGGGCCTCGCGGATGCGGGCGGCGGCGGACTGTACGTCGAGGTTGAGCGCGATGGCGCGGGCGATGAGGCTATCGAGCTCAGGGTCGCCGAAGTGCCGCCACCAGGTGGCGAGGTCGGCGTCGCTTAAAGCCTGTGCTTGGTGAGGTTCGGCATACTTCGCCGGGACCGCAACATCCGGCCGCCGGTAGTTCGGGCCGACGGTCGTGCAGCCTGCGAGGAGGAGCGCGGCGAGGGAGGCGCGCTTCACCGCGCCTTCTCCGTCAGCATCCCGCTCAGCACCGTTTCGCCATGCTGGGCGGCAAGTTTCGAGAGATCGAGCGGCCGCCCGCCCGCCGGCTGGAGCGTTTCGCGCCACAGCACGCCCATCAGCATCGGGCCCATCAGCGAAAAGGCCATTAGCCTTGCATCCCCGGGGCGGACTTCGCCGCGGTCCTGCGCTCGCTCGATTAGGCCTTCGAGCGCGCTGAGCGCTCCTGAAGCAACCTGGTCGTGCCAGATTTTGGCGAGGTCGGGAAAGTTGCGGGATTCGCCGATGACGATCTTGGCGACCGCTCCGACAGGAAGATGGGTCGCCATTTGCGCGAAATTGGCGAGGAACAGCGGGACGATCTGGGCGAAGGGCAGCTCGAGCTGGTCTGCCATCTCGCGGACGGCGGCGACGCGCGGCGCCACCGTGTCCCGGATCACGGCGCGGAACAGGTCGGCCTTGTCCTGGAAATAAAGGTAGAGCGTGCCTTTCGAGACCCCGGCGCGCTTGGCGATCTCTTCAAGCTTCGCGGCCGCGAAGCCCTTTTCCGCAAACACCTCAAGCGCCGCCGCGCAAATTTCGCGCGGCCGCTCTTCGGATCGCCTTTGCCAGCGAGGTGAGGGCATGGACCAGCTTTCTTACTGACCAGTCAGTTATATACTGGCAGCGGAAAGCGCAAGCGGTTCGTTCAAAGTGGACATCGAAGCGGCGTGGAGCCGGCCGCGCCGGTCAGCCGGCGACGATGTCGGAATATTCGGGGTGGCGGGCATAGAAAGCGGCCATGAACGGGCACTTCAGCACCGCCTTGCGCCCGCTTGCGCGGATCATGTCGAAAGTGCCCCGCGCCAGCCGGCTGCCGATGCCCTGGCCGGAAAATTCGGACGGCACTTCGGTGTGGGTGAGGACGAGATTGCCGTTGTCGTCGATGCGGTAATAGGCGGCGGCGATCTCGTCGCTGCCGTCGATGGCCAGCTGGAACCGGTGGCGTTCGGGATTTTCGACGACCTCGCTCATGGTCTCTCCATCAAATGCGGCGAGGCAGGCTTAGGCCCGCCCCGCCCTGAGTTGCAAAAGTCAGGCCGGTTCGCCCAGCCTGACCTCCTGCTTGTCTTCGCTGGCCTGCTTCTCCGGATTGAAGCCGTCCCAGCTCTGGAACACGTTCATGAAGCCGGGGACCGTGTCGGTGCGGTTCCAGTCGCGCTGCAGCTCGCAGTAGAGCTGAGTGCGGCTGATCAGCTTGGCGCCGGCCTGCTCCATCCGCCGCAGCGCCGCTTCATGGGCCGCGACCGAGGTGCCGCCGACCGCGTCGACGACGACATAGACGTCATAGCCTTCCTTCAGCGCGTCGAGCGCCGGGAAGGTGAGGCAGGCTTCGGTCCACAGCGCGGTCATGACCAGCTTCTTGCGGCCGGTCGCCTCGACCGCCTGCTTGAACTCGACGTCTTCCCAGCTGTTGATCGTGGTGCGGTCGTAGGTGGGATAATCGCCAAGCACCTCCATCAGCGGGGCGATCGGCGGCTTGTTGCGGCCGGTCGAGACATTGACCGTCGAATGGACGATCGGGAGCCCGTAATTCACCGCGCATTTCGCGGTGCTGACGATGTTGAAGACCAGCTCGTCGCGCGGCATCGAGCGGATCGAGCTGACCTGGATCGGCTGATAGTCGATGATGATAAGGGCCGAATTTTCCGGCGTCAGGAGATGATCGGTCACGGGATCGCGTCTTGCTTCGCTCGTCATGCTGCTCCTCCTTCAAAAAGATGACGGACGCCCGGCCTTCACCGGGCGCCCTTCGTGGTTCACGCGGTTGCGGCGATCTTGCCGAACTGGCCGCTGTTGAAGTCGTCGATCGCTGCACGGATCTCGGTCTCGCTGTTCATCACGAACGGGCCGTAGCCGACGATCGGCTCGTCGATGGGCTCGCCGGTCAGGACCAGCAGGTGCGAGTCCCCGCTGGCGGCGACGGTGGTGCCGGCGCCTTCGCTGCCGAGAATGACGATTTCCGCTTCACCGGCACTTTCGGCATCGCCGACCGTCACCTGTCCCGAAAGGACGACGACAATCGCATTATGCCCCTCGGGAAGGTTGAGCGGTAAAGTCGACCCACCGTTCAACCGGACGTCCCAGACGTTGACCGGGGTGAAGGTCTTGGCCGGGCCCTTGGCGCCGTCATAATCGCCGGCGATCACCCGCAAGCTGCCGGCATCGGCGGGAAGCGCGACCGTGGGGATGTCCGCGTTCAGGATCGACTGGTAGCCCGGCGCCGCCATCTTGTCCTTGGCGGGCAGGTTCACCCACAGCTGGACCATGTGGAACGGCCCGCCCGCCTTGGCGAAGGCGGAGGAGTGGAATTCCTCATGGATGATCCCGCCGGCCGCGGTCATCCACTGGACGTCGCCGGGCCCGATCACTCCGCCCTTGCCGGTGGAATCGCGATGCTCGACCTCGCCGTCATAGACGATCGTCACGGTCTCGAACCCGCGATGCGGATGCTGGCCGACGCCGCGCCGCTGGCTGGTCGGCTCGAAGTCGCGCGGGCCGCCATAGTCGAGCAGCAGGAACGGGCTGATCGCCTGGCCGAAATTGTTATAGGAAAAGAGCGAGCGCACGGGGAAACCGTCGCCGACCCAATGCATGTCCGGATTGCCGAAGCGGCCGAGAATTTTCTTCATCATCTGCCTCCTGCCGGGACCCCTGAAGAATCCCGTTTGAGAGCAAGATAATGACGCAATACGCCCTTGTAAGAAGGAACAGAAGTGTAACCGGTGAGGCCGGCGCGGAGTAAATCCGCGCCGTCGGTCCTGTCGCGGCAGGCCGCGCAGGCCGTCCGGTCAGTGATGTCTCTTCGCGCTGCTAACGATTGCGGGGCAATCGCTTCGCTGCGCTCGGCATCACTTGACGCGTTCCACCTGCTCGAACTCGAGCTCGACCGGCGTGGCGCGGCCGAAGATCGACACGCTGACCTTCACGCGGGCGCGGTCGAAGTCGAGTTCCTCGACGACGCCGTTGAAGCTGGCGAAGGGGCCGTCGAGCACCTTGACCGCGTCGCCGATCTCATAGTCGACCTTGACCTTCGTCTTGGGCGCGGCGGCGGCGGTTTCGTCCTTGGTGTCGAGCATCCGCGCGGCCTGCGCGTCGGGGATCGCCTGGGGCTTGCCGTTCGGGCCGAGGAAGCCGGTCACCTTGGGCGTGTTCTTGACCAGGTGATAGACGTCGTCGTTGAGCGCCAGCTTGGCCAGCACATAGCCGGGCATGAACTTGCGCTCGGTCTGGACCTTCTTGCCGCGCTTGATCTCGGTAACGGTCTCGGTCGGGACCTCGACCGCCTCGACCAGGCTCTCCAGCTGGAGGCGCTTGGCCT
>CBFGLY010000164.1:0-3730 GCA_965649725.1 uncultured Sphingomonas sp. | reverse complement strand
TCGGTCCTGGGACGGATGAAGCCGAATCGAATGGCGAGCCCATGGCTGAAACCCAGCGCCGCCCCCCGGCGAAATTCGGGCTCGATTTCCTGGTAAATGGCGGAGAGGGCTTCGTCGGGAGCGAGCATCATGACGATGTCCGCGCCGGTCACCGCACCTTGCAGCGACGTTGTTGTCAGTCCGTCCGCTACGGCTTTCGCGGCGCTTGCGGAACCGTCTCGAAGTCCCACGATCACGTCATGGCCGCTGTCCTTGAGGTTAAGCGCCTGCGGCCGCCCCTGGTTGCCATATCCGATGATGGCGATCCGCTTGCCCGCCAGGACGGAGGGATCGATGTCGGCGTCGCGCTTGGCATCCATGGCGCTTCGCTACTCCGTGCGCGTCAACAGTGCCAGCGCGCCATCCACTGAGTCGCCTTCGAGCGGTTCAGGGAAGCGGGGCCAATCGGAAGGAGGCTGGCGAGTGAACCAGGTGTATTGGCGCTTGGCATAGCGGCGCGTCGCCTGCTGCCCGGCATCGATCGCCTGCGCCGTCGTCAGGTCGCCAGCGATCATCGCAGCGATTTCCCGAACGCCGATGGCTCGCATCACCGGCAGCTGCGGATCTAGCTTGCGATCGAGGAGGGCGCGGACCTCGGCGATCGCGCCCGCGTCGACCATCGACGCGAAACGCCGGTCGCAGCGTTCGTTGAGCCATGGCCGCGGCGGCAGGAGGACAATCGGCCTGAGGTCGACGCCGGCGCCGACTCCGCCTTCGAGATTATGCTGCCAATGGGCAAGGGTGCGGCCGGTTGATTTCACCACTTCCAGCGCTCGGGCGATCCGGGTCGTGTCGCCCGGATTGAGCGTCGCCGCCGCGACCGGATCGAGCGGCATCAGCGCGGCAAGATTCTCGGCAACGCCCGCGGCCCTGACCTCGGCACGAACGGACGGGTCGATCGGCGGTATGGGCGCGATCCCGTCGAGCAAGGTTCGAAGGTAAAGGCCGGTTCCTCCGACCAGGATGGGGAGGAGCCCATCGGCATGAAGCCGTGTAATCTCCTGCTTCGCCAAGGCCGCCCAATCGGCGGCGGAGCAGGGCTGGGCACCATCGCGAATGCCGTAGAGCCTGTGCTCGGCCCGCGCCCGTTCGTCGGCGGAAGGGGCGGCCGACAGGATCGGCAGGTCGCGGTAGATCTGGGCGCTGTCGGCATTGACGATGACGCCGCCACTGGCCTCCGCAAGCCTCAACGCCAACTCCGACTTGCCGCTGGCGGTGGGACCGGCAATGAGGGCAACGGGAGGAAGCGGCTTGGCCATTGCGACGCTGATAGCAGCCGGACGGCTGGACGAAAGACTGGTCGCGGAAGCGCTCGAGCGAATCCCCGGTGCTTCATTCTCTTCATGGATCGATGAAGGGGACGCTGCCGACATTAGCTTCGATGGAGATGCTGCGGTCGCAAGCTCCGCGCTGGCGATGATCGACGGCCTCGACTTTGCAATCCATCGCGCCGGACGCTCGCCGGTCCGCCTGTTCGTCGCCGACATGGATTCCACGATGATCGGCCAGGAATGCATCGACGAGCTGGCCGACTATGCAGGTTTCAAGGACGAAGTCGCGGCCATCACGGAACGGGCCATGCAGGGTGAGCTGGACTTCGCTCATGCCCTGGCCGAGCGGGTGAGGCTGCTGGAGGGGCTCGACCAGAGCGTCATCAGCGAATGCGTGGGCGCCAGGATAAGGCCCAACCCGGGCGCGAAGCCGCTCGTAGCTACCTTGAAGGACCGGGGGGTTCAAACCGTGCTGGTCTCTGGCGGCTTCGTCGATTTCGTGCAGCCCATTGCGAGCCTTCTTGGCTTCGACGGGATGAATGCCAACGTGCTGGGAAATGATGAGGGCAAATTGACCGGCACGACCGTCGGGCCGATCGTCGACGCAGCCGCCAAGCGGAAGGTGGCCGCAGACCTATTGCGGGCGAGGGGCCTGGGGCCGGAAGCGCTGCTGGCGGTCGGCGATGGCGCTAACGACATTCCGCTGATCGAGCTCGCCGGGCTGGGAATTGGCTATCGCCCGAAGCCGGCGCTGGCGGACGTCGCCGACGGTCTCATCCGGCATCATGATCTGACGGCTCTGTTATGGATGGCCGGAATCCCCCGCGCCGAATGGGTCGAGGCCTAGCGCGCTTCGACGGCGAAGCAGGGCTGCGGCTTCAGACGGGCGCATGCCGCGGAGGCCGTCGCGCGGCTTTCGAACGGCCCCACCTGCAGGCGGACGACGGCGCCCGCGGGAACATAATATGCCTGCCGCCCCTGAAGCTGCCCCGACAGTTTGGCATAGAGCGATTCCGCGGACTTGCGCTGGCTGAAGGCGCCAAGCTGGATTCGCCAAACGCCTTTGGCGACCGCCGTTGCCGTGGCCGCGACGGGCGCCTTTGCGGACACCGGCGGTTTCGGAGCTGCCGCCTTGGGTGGTACAGGCTTCGAAGAGGCCTCCTTCGCAGGCTCTGGCGGGGCCGGCTTCTTCCCGGCCATCGACTGCGCGAGGGCGATTCCCTTCTGGCGCTGCTCAAGCGGCATGATCTGGTCCATATCGGCAAGCGTCGCCTTGGCCGGCGCCAGGCCCTGGGCGGCGGCGCGGCTGACATAGGCGTAGGCGGTCACGGGATCCTCCGGAACGCCATCACCATTATACATCGCCGTTCCGACCATCAGCAGGGCGCGAGGTTCTCCGGCTTGCGCCGCCGGCTTCAACCAGCGCATCGCCGTGACCCGGTTGCCGTTCTGGAAAAGCAGCAAGCCAAGGGTTGCCGCGGCGTCGACATGGCCTTTGCGCGCCGCTTTCTCCAGCCAGCCTTGCGCCACCGCGAGATCGAGTGGGACGCCTTTGCCTAGCCGATAGGCCTGCCCGAGGTTGAACGCGGCATCTGCGTCGCCCTTTTCAGCGAGGGGCTGCCAGATTTTCACCGCCTCGGCCGCGTCGCCTCTTTGCCACGCCTCGATTCCGGAACGCACGGTCTGGGCCGCCGCCGGCAGCGCGGCCATTCCAAGGGTCAGGGCAAGCAACAGGGTCCGCATGGTTCATATTCCGACCGGGTTTCCTTAACCCTAGCTCCACTCACGCATCCCGAACAAGGTCGGGCCGCCATTAACCAGTTTTTAGGGCCTTTGCTGTCAGGTGAGCATCAAATCACCGTGATTTGCCAAGGGGAATAGAATGCGCGTTCTGGCAATGGCATCGCAGAAGGGCGGGTCGGGAAAGACGACCTTGTCCGGTCACCTTGCGGTGCAGGCGCAGCTGGCAGGCGCCGGCCCCGTCTGCCTTATCGACATCGATCCCCAGGGCTCGCTGGCCGACTGGTGGAACGAGCGGTCGGACGATATGCCGGCCTTTGCGCAGACGACCGTCGCGCGGCTCGCTTCCGATCTTGAGGTGCTTCGCCAGCAGGGCTTTCGCCTTGCGGTGATCGACACGCCGCCGGCCATCACCATGGCGATCCAGTCGGTCATCGCCGTTGCCGAACTCATCGTCATTCCGACTCGTCCCAGCCCGCACGATCTTCGCGCCGTCGGTGCCACGGTCGACCTTTGCGATCGCGCCGGCAAGCCGCTGATCTTCGTCGTCAACGCGGCGACGCCCAAGGCCAAGATCACCTACGAAGCCGCAGTCGCGCTGTCGCAGCACGGCACCGTTGCACCAGTCACTCTTCACCATCGCACCGATTTCGCCGCGTCGATGATCGACGGGCGCACCG
>CBFGLY010000163.1:0-3781 GCA_965649725.1 uncultured Sphingomonas sp. | reverse complement strand
CCGGCAGTGCCGGTGACAGCGTCGACCTCACCGATGTCCTGCTCGCGGGCGAAGGTTCGGACCTCAAGTCCACCTCGGGCCTGACCGTCGCGGCGAAGATCGTCGCCCAGGCGAAGGGCGAGAAGGTCACCGTTTTCAAGAAGCGCCGTCGGCACAATTATCGCCGCAAGAAGGGCCACCGCCAGCAGCACACGATCCTCGAGATTGTGAGCATCGGCGGCCAAAAGGCTCAGAAGGCTCAGGCCGAGAAGAAGGCGGAAAGCCCGAAGGCTGAAAAGGCTGCTGCGCCTGCGAAGGCCGAAGCGGCTCCCAAGGCCGAGAAGGCCGCAGCTCCGAAGAAGGAAGCCGCGCCGAAGGCAGAAGCCAAGTCGACAAAGGATGCTGCACCTGCTAAGGCGGCAGCGAAGAAGGCAGCCCCCAAGGCCGCTGCGAAGAAGAAGTAAGAGCTTAAGATGGCACATAAAAAGGCAGGCGGCTCGTCGCGTAACGGCCGCGATTCAGAATCGAAGCGCCTCGGCGTGAAGAAGTTCGGCAGCGAAGCGGTTCGCGCCGGCAACATCATCGTCCGTCAACGCGGCACCAAGTGGTACCCGGGCAACAATGTTGGCCTGGGCAAAGACCATACGCTTTTTGCGCTTACGGACGGTCGCGTCTGTTTCCGCGACGGCAAGCTCGGTCGCAAATACGTCCACGTAGAAGCGATTATGCCGGAGGCGGCGGAATAATAGGGATCGGTCGATAAAGGGCCGCTCCCGGAGGGGGCAGCCCAAGACGAGACCACAAAACCGGACTCGAAAAGGGAGAAGAGGGAAGCCCCCTCTCCTCCCTTTTTTCATGTTCACAAGAGGGACCAAATCTTCTCCCGAAACTGAAACAGAGCGGCCCTAGCGGGGCGCTCGAGAGGAGAAGGAAGTGTCCATGTTCGCCCGTACGGACCGACTGCTGTTACGACCCGGCTGGGCCGAGGATGCGCCCGCGCTGGCCCGCGCGATCGCCGACGAGCAGATCGTGCGCAACCTCGCGACCGCGCCCTGGCCCTATGCGCTGAAGGACGCCGAGGCGTTCCTCGCGTCGCCGCGCGATCCGGTCATGCCGAGCTTCCTGATCACCGAGCGGACCGACGGGGCGCCGAGGATCGTCGGCGCCTGCGGGCTGGGCCGGCGCCCGTCCGGAGCGGTCGAGCTAGGCTATTGGATCGCGCGCGCCCATTGGGGCAAGGGCTTCGCGACCGAGGCGGGCAAGGCGCTGATCGACATCGCCCGGACGCTGAAGCTGCCGCGGCTGGAAGGCTCGCACTTCATCGACAATCCGGCGTCCGGCCGCGTGCTGGAGAAGCTGGGGTTCGTTCCGACCGGCCTCAGCACGACACGCTACAGCTGCGCGCGCGGCACCGACGCGGTGTCGAAAATCTACCGGCTGCGGCTGATCGAGAGGCAGGAGGCGCTGGCGGCGTGATCATCCTCCCCGAGTTTTCTCGGGGAGGGGGACCAGCGAAGCTGGTGGAGGGGTTCTTTGGTCGGGCCTGAAGAACCCCTCCGTCAGGGCTCCGCCCTGCCACCTCCCCGAGAAAGCTCGGGGAGGATGAACGCTAAGCTGCTCTTCGTACCTTCCTGCTGCTCTCAAAGGCGGAATCCTCTCCCGCCTCATAGCCGCGGATCAGGTGCCGGTCGTCCTCGTTCCATGGATGGAAGCCGGGCAGGAAGAATTTGGCCCAGGCGCTGAAGATCTTGCGCATCATTCCGGGCCGCACCCACATGAACCAGATCAGCCGGGCCCACGCCTTCGGCCCGCTGATCCCGTCCTGGCGGAACAGCTCCAGCGCACCCTTGGTCCGGTCGAGAATGAAGTTGCGGGTGACGAGCATCATCACCTTCGCCTTGACCTTCCACCGCTTGGAGCGCGGCCAATGGCGCGTCGCGTGGAGCCAGGTATCGTAGGCGACACCCTTATGTTCGATCTCCTCGGTCGCATGCCAGCGCCACAGCGCCGCCGCTTCGGGCTCGGCATTTTCGAGGTGCGTCGCATCGGCAAGCAGCTCATGCGCCAGGATCGCAGTGAAATGTTCCAGCGCCATCGTCGCCGCGAGCGAGGCAATCGGCGGCCGCGCCTTCACCAGCTCCAGCCGCCAGGCCACCCGGTCCTCAAGCGGCTGGAGGTCGTAGCCGGCATCGAGAGCAGCGCGATTGAAGGCGGCATGTTCGCGGCTGTGGATGACTTCTTGCGTGGTGAAGGCCTTGATCTCCTCCGCCAGCTTGGCCGGCGCAGCGTCGCGGAAGGCGCGGACGCTTTCGACGAAAAAGGCCTCGCCGATCGGGAAAGTCGCGGAAAGAGCGTTGTACAGCGCCGTCGCCACCGGATCGCCGCCATTCCACCAGCGGGCGGGGCGGACCTTGTCGACAAAGCGCCGGTCACGGGGCGTGATGGTCAGGTCGGCGGGCGTCACACTTGCGGCGTTCATCAAACCACTCCAATCACCAATTGGCGATCAATATGAAGCTACTTACATAAATGTCAATAATTGCGAAGACCCGCAAACGCCTATCGCCCGAAGAGAGCCGGGCCGCCGCATTGGAGGCCGCGGGCGACCTGCTGCTGGAGGCCGGACCTCAGGCGGTAACGCTCAAGGCGGTCGCAGGCCGGATCGGCCGGACCCACGCCAACCTGCTCCATCATTTCGGCTCGGCCGCGGAGCTGCAATCGGCATTGGCGGGTCACATCAGCGCGCAGGTAACCGCCCAGATCGCCGACGCGGTCGAGCGGGCGAGAAGCGGAGAAGCGGACACTCGCGAAATCGTCGACAAGACATTCGATGCGTTCGGCAAGGGCGGCGCAGGAGCGCTCGCGGCCTGGATGATCCTGTCGGGCAATCGCGACGCGCTGAACCCGATCCTCGATTCGATCCGGACGCTGGTCGAGCAGCTGACGGTCGGTCATGAGGAGCATCACGTCGCCGAGAGCACGCTCTGGCTGGTGCTGGCTGCGCTGGGCGATTCCCTTCTCGGCCCCGAGTTCGCCGAAGCGCTGGGCCTCAAGCGCGATTCGGCGAGGCAGATCGCCGCTCAAGGGCTGCGCGCCGAGATCGAATCGCGTCATCCCAGGCCGTAGCGCTACGCAATCGCCGCATTTGTCGCTAATGGCCGCGCCATGCATTTTCTCGACCAGGCCAAGATCTTCATCCGTTCCGGCGCCGGCGGGCCGGGCGCGGTCAGCTTCCGCCGGGAGAAGTTCATCGAATATGGCGGCCCGGACGGCGGCGACGGCGGCAAGGGCGGCGACATCGTGTTCGAGGCGGTTCCCGGCCTCAATACGCTGATCGACTTCCGCTACACCCAGCATTTCCGCGCGCCCCGGGGAAAGGGCGGCGCGGGCAGCAACATGACCGGCGCCGGCGGCAAGGACCTGGTCATCAAGGTGCCGGTCGGAACCCAGATCCTGGCCGATGACGAGGAACGCACCCTGCTCGCCGACTTCACCGTGGACGGGCAGCGAATCCACTTCCTCAAGGGCGGCGACGGCGGGCGCGGTAACGCCAGCTACAAGACCTCGACCAACCGCGCCCCGCGCCAGCATGGCACCGGCTGGCCCGGCGAGGAAATGTATGTCTGGTTGAGGCTCAAGCTGCTCGCCGATGTCGGGCTGGTCGGGCTGCCCAATGCGGGCAAATCCACCTTCATCAACGCGGTGACCAACGCGCAGGCCAAGGTCGGCGCCTATGCCTTCACGACACTCAGGCCGCAGCTCGGCGTGGTCAGCCACAAGGGCCGCGAGTTCGTGGTCGCCG
>CBFGLY010000162.1:0-3791 GCA_965649725.1 uncultured Sphingomonas sp. | reverse complement strand
AGCGTCTCGCCCTTCTTGATCGAGCTATGCTCGACCTGCATCGTCACGACCTGCGCGCCGAGGCGGTTGGCCGCGATCTCGAAGCTCAGCAAAGTGCGGGTCGAATTTTCGAAGAAGGCGTTGACGATGGTCAGCCCGTCGAGACGGTGATCGTTGCGGCGCGGTTGGCGGTTGTAGGCGAACCAGCGTTCGCCCTCGTCGAGGATGGCGTTGATCTGCTCATCGGTCAGATCGTCGATGGATAGAAGATGCATTAAAGCCGCCCCCTAGCTTGAAGGCGGCAGATTGGCCAGCGCATCGATCGCGCCTTGCAGGATATGGGCCGCGGCGTGGGCGTCGACCTTTTCGGCGCGCTTGGCCCGGCTCATGTCCGCCTCGATCATCGCCCGCTCGACCGCCACCGTCGACCAACGCTCGTCCCAGAGGAGGATGGGAAGGCCCAGCGGCGCGAGGTTACGGGCGAAGGCGCGGACCGACTGGGTGCGGGGAGAGTCGGAGCCGTCCATGTTAAGTGGGAGGCCGACGACGAGCCCGGCGATGCTGTGGCTCGCGATGAACGCCTTGAGCTGTTCGAGATCGGCCGTGAACTTGGTCCGGCGGATCGTTTCGGCGGCTGTGGCGAAGCTCCAGCTTGCATCACAAGTAGCAAGGCCGATCGTCTTCGTACCGACATCGAGGCCAAGCAATCGGCCGTGCGGCACGGACGCCGCAAATTCTGCCGCACCGGCGCAGATCACCGGGCCCGCCAAGCCGCAAGCCTCCGCTCCGCGTCGGCCCGGATCGAGCCCCAGAAAAGCGCATAATCGTACACATGGTAATTATTGCCCGGCAGGACGAACGGGCCCAAGTTAGGAATCTGGCCATCGATGATGAGGAAGCCGTCGTCGCAGCGCGCGCCGACAAGTCCGGGCTCAAGCTTGGCGGTTATGAAATTGCCATTGGGGACGAGCGTTCCGCGATTGGCGCCGGCGGGCGCTGCTCCGCCGGTGGTCCCGGTCAAGGGGTTGGTGCACAGCATCTCGCTGCGTTTCCTCTCGACTCCAGAAGGGCCCGTCGTGCCTTTCCACGCATCCAGGATCAGGTCCGGATTGGCGGGGTCCTTGAAGCTCTGCCACGAAAGCACGCAGCCACTTTGATCAGTGCTGCCGCAGGGCGGGACGCCCATCGCCGGCAAATCCGCGGTGACCGACAAAGGCCATCCGACGACATAGGCGGCGACGAGCCGGCCCCTGAGCGCATCCTTGCGATCGACCAGGAGACGGGAAAGATGGAGCGATCCCTGGCTGTGCCCGGCCAGGATGATGGGACGATTCCGCGGCTGCGCGGCGAGGAAAGCGTCGAACGCGGCAAGGACATCGCCATAGGCAAGGTCGAGCGCCTTTTGCGCGTCCTCGCTCTTCAGCAGGAAGGCGCCGAAGGAGGCCTGCCGATATTTCGGAGCCCAGATGTCGGACACCAGGTTGAAGGCGCTGGCCTGGCTTTGGACGAACAGCTCGGCCCTGGACGCTGCATCGCCGCCCGGGTCGAGGGGGGCGTTCCACTTATCGCGCTGAAGATAGGTGGTGGGGTGGACGTAAAAGGTCGCCGCGGGCTCGGCGATCCTGGAAGTCACGACGCCGTCGGGCACCCATCCGGACGGATCGCCGGGGAGGCCGGGCCTGGCCAGCCAGCTTGAAGGCTTCGAATAGTCCGGGCTCCCGGTTTTTGGAGGTTCCTGGAAGTGGCCGACGGGCGTCGCCTGTTTGAGCAGCACTCGATCGCCGAACTGGAACAGGGCGAAGGCTCCCGCCACGACAAGCAGGATCAAGAAGAAGATTAGGAAGAGGAAGCGGCGGGCGCACATGGGCGCTTGCGGTTAAGGGACAGCGCGCGGGCGGGCAATGCGGATTTCACAAAATGCTCAGGCTTTGCTCATGCCCGGGTGAGCCTTCGGTTCTAAGCCGTTGCAGACACGAAATGGGCCGCTAACCTGCGGCGCGAACAGGGGAGGGAATATGGCCGAGCGTTTCGACACGCAGGATCGGGATTGGCCGTCGCGGCCGTGGATCATGGCGGCGATCGGCGCGGTCGGCGGGCTGGTCGTACACCTGCTGACCGACGGGCATACCGGATACGGTCAAATCTTCCCCGTGTGGAAGCAGGCGGCGACGGCCTTTACGGTCGTCGCCACCATCGCGCTCCTGCTGACGGTCGAGCTCCGCCGCTGGACTTGGTCGATCGCCTTCGCCGTCGGTTGGGGCGCGGTGATCGCCCTGATCGGCTGGTTCACCGCCCAATATAATCATGTGCCGGAGATCGTGGAATTCCCGTTCCTGTCGGGAATCCTCGCGGTCCTGATCGCCGCCCCGCTGTTCCAGACGGTCCGCGACGAGGGGAGATGGCGTTTCCCCTATGCGCGGCTGCACCGTCATGCCTGGACCGACGCGGTGATCGGCGCGGCGAGCCTGGCCTTTACCGGGATCACCTTCCTGCTTGCCTGGCTGATCGCGGGATTGTTCGACGTGATCGGGATCGACGCGATCAAGGAGCTGCTGAAAGAGGAATGGTTCGGCTGGATGCTGGCCGGCCTGGCGTTCGGCGGCGCGATCGGGATCCTGCGCGAGCGGGATGCGCTGGCCGCCACGCTGCAGAAGTTGGCGATGGTGGTGCTGTCCGTGCTCGCCCCCGTCCTGGCCGTGGCATTGGCGGCCTTCCTGCTGTCGCTTCCGTTCACCGGCCTCACGGGCCTGTGGGAGTCCGATATTCCCGCGACGCCGATGCTGCTGCTATCCGGGGCAGGAGCGATCCTGCTGGCGAATGCGGTGATCGGCGACGGGCGGGAGGAGCGCAGCCGCAATATCTGGATGCGGCGGGCGGCCTTGCTGCTGGTCGTTTGCGTCCTGCCGCTGGCATTTTTCGCGGCTTTGTCGATGGGCCAGCGGATCGGCCAATATGGCTGGACCCCGGAGCGCATCTGGGGCGCGGTCGCCGTCGGGATCGCACTGGCCTATGGAGCCGCGGCGTGGTGGGCGGTGTTCAAGGGTCGGGAAGAGTTCGACGATCCGTTGCGGCCGCTGCAGACGAAGCTGGCGATCGGGCTGTGCGGACTGGCGCTGTTCCTGGCGCTGCCGATCGTCGATTTCGGTGCGATCAGTGCCAGGTCGCAGCTTGCGCGGCTGAATAGCGGCGAGGTCAAGGCCGAGGAGTTCGACTGGACCGCGATGGCGTTCGATTTCGGGCCCGCCGGCCGCGAGCGTCTCGCCGACATTGAGCGGTCGGGCCGCGCAGACCAACGGCCCCTGGCCAAGGCCGCGCTGGCCAGCGAGAACCGCTACACGCTCAGCCAGGAGACGGAAAAGGTGGCGCAACAATCGCGCCTGGACCAGAATTTGCGCGTCCTGTCGCCGGATATCGCCTTGACCGAGCCGCTGCGGGCGGCACTGACCGGCTATGAAGGATGCAACGACCATCCCTGCGCCCTGCTTCGCCTCGACCAAGACCGGCTGCTGCTCGTCCATAGTCCTTACGGGGGCGTGGTGGATCGACGCGTGATTGTCCTGTCCGAACTCGGCAAGAAGCCGGAACCGGCCGCTGCCGTGAGGGCGCCGGTCGCCAAGCCTGCCACGCCGGACCTTCAGAAAGCGCCTATCGAAATCCGCACCGTGGAGCGGCGCCAGCTCTATGTGGACGGCCAGCCGGTGGGCGACCCGTTCGAATAGGCGTTGAAGGGCTTCACATGCCCTGCTAGCCGCGCCTTCATGTCCGTCAATGCAGATCAGGTGCGGCACGTCGCCAAGCTCGCCCGCATCGCC
>CBFGLY010000161.1:0-3806 GCA_965649725.1 uncultured Sphingomonas sp. | reverse complement strand
CCACCAAGGACCCCGAGTTTTCCCACTGGCAATGGGTCGAGCCGCATCTGCTTCCGGAGCTGATCGTGCCCTTCAAGCGCGATATGTATCGAGCGGTCGTCGAGGGCTTCGACGACTATCTCTAGCGGCGCTGGTCGGCGGTGAAGAAGCCGATTCCGCCGCCGACGAGAGCGCCGACGATCGGGCCGATGAAGGGAAGCGGGATTGCCACCACCGCGCCGATGGCGGCTGCAATCGCGGTCCTTTTTGCAACTGGGTTCTCGAGCATCGTCGGCACTCCTTGGCCTGTGTATTATACAGATAATACACTCGGAAAGGTTTTGCAACATCGGCCGCTTTGACGGCCTCATGGCGTCCGGCTAGAGCCTCCAGCCATGGAGGGGCTGAGCGCGACCGAGCGGGCCTGCGTCGAGCAGGCGATGGCGGCGGACATGCTGCGCCAGGTCGAGGCCTGGTCTTCCATCAACTCGGGGTCGCGGAACCTCAATGGGCTTGAGGCCATCCTTGGCGAACTGGCCGGTGCTTTCTCGGACTTGCCGGGTGAGTTGCGCTTCGTCGATCCGGCGCCGGTCGAGGCGATCGATGCGGCGGGCAAGCCCTATCAAGTCCCGCATGGCCGCAATCTACACCTGACCGTCCGGCCGACAGCGCCGATCCAGTTGCTGTTCACCGGCCACATGGACACGGTCTTCGCCGTCGATCATCCATTCCAGTCGCTGACCTGGCTGGAGCCGGGAAAGGTGCTGAACGGGCCCGGCGTCGCCGACATGAAGGGCGGAATCGCGGTCATGCTGGCCGCCCTGCTGGCGGTCGAGGATACGCCGACGGCGGGCCGGATCGGCTATGAGATCGTCATCAACAGCGACGAGGAAGTCGGCTCGCTGGGCTCGGCCGGCCTCATCGCCCAGGCGGCGAGGGGCAAGCGCGCGGCCCTGACCTACGAACCTGCCGCCAATGCGGACGGAACGCTGGCGGGTGCCAGGCCCGGAAGCGGCAATTTCGCTTTCACCGTCACCGGCAAGTCAGCCCATGCCGGGCGCAACCCGGAAGATGGACGCAACGCCGTCATCGCCGCGTCGGACCTGGCGCTGAGGCTGAAGGCTGGCCTTTACGACGGGCTGTCGGTCAATCCGTCGAGGATCGACGGGGGCAGCCCGACCAACGTCGTTCCGGACCTGGCGGTGCTTCGGGTCAACATGCGGCCGAGAACGCTTGAAGACCAGGCGCGCGGGCAGGCGCTGATCGACACGACCGTCGCCGCGGTCGCGGCCGAGCATGACGTGCAAATCCATGTCCACGGCCATTTCGCCCGGCCGCCCAAGCCGATGACTCCCGAGCTCGAACAGCTGTTCGGCGTGGTGAGGAAAGCCGGCGCCGACCTTGGCCAGCCGATCGGCTGGCAACCGACCGGCGGCGTCTGCGACGGCAACAATATCGCAGCCTGCGGAGTGCCCGTGATCGACACGATGGGCGTCCGCGGCGGGCTCATTCATTCGATGGAGGAATATCTGATCGTCGACAGCCTTGCCGAGCGCGCCGCGCTGTCGGCGCTCACCATCCTGCGATTGGCAGAAGGCGCATGAGCTTCCGCATCCGGGCGGCGCTGCCCAAGGACATCAAGTCGCTCTACGACCTGTCCAAGCTGACGGGCGGCGGTTTCACCAACCTTCCTGCCGAGCGGGCGACCCTGGAGGCGAAGCTCGAGCGATCGGAGGCCGGCTTCAGCCGCAAGGGCGAGAGCCCGGCGGACGATCTCTACGTCTTCATGCTCGAGAATGTGGAGACCGGGCAGATCCGCGGCACCTGCCAGGTGTTCGGACAGGTCGGGAGCGACCGCCCCTTCTACAGCTATTTGATCTCCACCCTGACGCAGAAGAGCGAGGAGCTCGGCCGGATTTTCCGCAACCAGGCGCTGACCTTGTGCACCGACCTGGAAGGATCGAGCGAGGTCGGCGGCCTGTTCCTCCATCCGCACGAGCGGGCCGGCGGGCTCGGCATGCTGCTCGCCCGGTCGCGCTATTTGTTCATCAAGCAGCACCGGCCGCGCTTCGGCGACATGGTGCTGGCCGAGCTTCGCGGAGTGCTCGACCAGGGCGGCCATTCGCCCTTCTGGGACGCGATCGGCGGGCGCTTCTTCGGAATGACCTTCCCGGAAGCCGACGAGTTCAACGCGATCCACGGGACGCAATTCATCGCCGACCTCTTCCCCAAGACGCCCATCTACATCGCCATGCTGCCCGAAGGCGCCCGGAGCGTGATCGGACAGCCGCATCCCACGGGACGCGCGGCATTGAAGATGCTTGAGAATGAGGGCTTCGACTGGGACAGCTATGTCGACATCTTCGATGGCGGGCCGACCGTCACGGCAAGGACCGACAAGATCAAGACGGTCGTCGAGGCGGAATGGCTGCGGGTCGCGGGCAGCAACGGCGGCGGCGGACCGACCATGATGCTCGCGTCGGGCGTGATGCACGAATTCGTCGCCTGCTACAGCCACGCATCCCGCACCGACAATGGCGAGCTGATCATCGATTCGGCGGCGATGGAGATGCTCAACATCGGGCCTGGCGACCGCGTGCTGGCGGTTGCCCGGTGATCCGCGAAATCAATTTCGACGGGATCATTGGGCCCAGTCATAATTATGCCGGCCTCAGCCTCGGCAACCTCGCCTCGTCGAGGAACGCGGGACATGTCTCCCGCCCGCGCGCGGCGGCCCTGCAGGGAATCGACAAGATGCGGGCCAACCTCGGGCTGGGGCTGGTCCAGGGGATTTTCGTGCCGCAGCCGAGGCCGGCGCGGGCCTGGCTGGCGGATCTCGGCACCGATATCGAAAATGCCGATCATGCAATTGCCGCCAATGCGATGAGCGCATCGGCGATGTGGGCGGCCAATGCCGCGACGGTCAGTCCCGCGCCGGACACGGCGGACGGCAAGTGCCATCTGACGGCCGCCAATCTGAAGACCATGCCCCACCGAAGCCATGAATGGCCGGCGACGCTGGCCCAGCTGAAGCTGGCCTTCGCGAGCGAGGCGTTCGCGGTTCATGGGCCCGTACCGGCGGCGTTCGGCGACGAGGGCGCGGCCAACCATATGCGGCTGGCGCCCTCTCACGGCGAAAAGGGCGTCGAGGTGTTCGTTTACGGGGTCAGCGGCGGTCCCTTCCCCGCGCGCCAGCATGTCGAGGCATCGAAAGCGATTGCCCGGCTTCATCGGCTCGATCCGGCCCGCACCATCTTCGCGGCGCAGAGCGAGGAGGCAATCGCGGCCGGCGCCTTCCACAACGACGTGGTCGCGGTTGCCAACGGGCCGGTGCTGTTCGCCCACGAAAAGGCCTTCACCGATCGCGATGCGCTGGTCGATGAACTTTCGGCCAAGCTGCCGGGGTTCGAGCTGGTCGAAGTGCCGGATTCCGAAGTGCCGCTGGCCGACGCGATCCGCAGCTATTTGTTCAACGCCCAGCTGGTCACGCCGCCCGACGGCGCGATGACTCTGGTCGCGCCGACCGAGTGCCGCGACACGCCGTCGGTGGCAGGCTGGATCGAGCGGCACCTGGCGTCCAACGGAGCAATCCGCCGGGTCGAGTTCGTCGACGTGCGCCAGTCGATGGCGAACGGCGGCGGGCCCGCTTGCCTCAGGCTTCGAGTGGCCTGCGATCCGGCCAGCGTCGATCCGCGCTTCCTGGTCGACGAAGCCAAGCTGGACCGGCTGGCCGAGGTGGTTTCGCGCTGCTGGCCGGACGAAATATCGTCAACCGAGATCCAGCAGCCCGCGCTGGTCCGCGACGTCGAGGCCGCTCGACTGTCCCT
>CBFGLY010000160.1:0-3808 GCA_965649725.1 uncultured Sphingomonas sp. | reverse complement strand
GCCCAGCGCGACGCGAAGAACGAGAAGCCGCGGGGCGAGGGGGACAAGGGCGACTAGCTTACCTTCCCGCGGCCTCACCGGTCGAGCCGATCAAAAGACCTTGCGAAGCTCCAGCTGGATGGTGCGTCCGATCGGATCGCGCCTCACGGGCTGATACGCCTGAAGGATTTCATCGGCGCGGTTGGTGACGTGCTGGCGCCGGTTGGCGATGTTGTCGACGGAGAGCGTGAAGCGGCTGTCCTTGGCGATACGGACCTTGGGCAGCAGCTGGCCGAGATCGGCGATCGCTTTCATGTCGATGGTGGTCAACGGACGGAAGGTCAGCAGGTCGGGCGTTTCCGCCGGGCCGATCACCAGCGAGCTTGCGCCCCGCCGCCGCAATTCGAGGCGGAGGCCGGAAGCGCCCTTCATCAGCGCCACGCTGGCGTTGGTGGAATGGCGCTGCAACCCGCCGCCGATGCCGATCGCGCCGCCCTTGAGCAGGTCGACTTCATCCAGTCCTTCCCGGATGACCGTGGTGCTTTTCAGGAGGAACGTATGGGATGCGGCGACCTGAAGCCGGGTCCCGGGGATCCTGCGCAGGCCTTTGATCCCGCCATCGCGCTTCACCACGGTCCTGGTGATCGGCACGGCAAAGCGGACCGCGAATTTGAGCCGCTCGCTCTCCTGCCTCGCGAAGTTCACGGAGCGGTTGTCGACAAGGATCAGCGTGCCCGAGGAGTCGCGCTGAAACCGGTCCGGAAAGGCTGCGACGACCGCGGGGCTGGGCAGCGGCAGTGCTCCGAGCTGATTGCGCAGGTCGTCGACGACGTAATCGGCGTCCAGCAGCAGGTTGTACTTGGGCCAAGGCGTGGCCGTCAGCGACAGCGAATGGGTGCGAAGATCCTCATTCTTCAAACCGTCCGCGCCGCCATAAATGGTGGTGACGTCCACCGTCTGACCGGTCACCGGGTCGAAATAGGGGACGTTGACGTTGATGACCTCAGGCGCCGCGAGCAGCTCCGGAGCGATGGCCCGCTCATCGCGCGCCGTGTTCGCGACGAAGCGAAGCCAGTCCACGATCTGCCATTCGAAGGCAGCCGAATGCCGAGTCAGCGTGCCGAACCGGCCGAGGCCGATCCTGCCGTAGTCGAATGAAAGCTGGCTGTCGCCGAGCATCGGCAGGAAGCCGGCCTCGCGATCGGTCAGGGGAATGGAGATGCCGGCCTTGGCAAGATATTCGTGACGGTTGAAGGAGCGCGATCCCGACGAATCCTTCGCGTCATAATCGACCCACGACGCCCCGGCGGCGAGCCGCCCGCGAACCGGGCCGGCCCAGGCGTTGAACAACGGCCCTTCGGCGTCGGCAGAAAACTGGACGATATGGCTCTGGCTTCGGCTCTTGCGGACATTGACCGGTATGAGGCCGGCGAGCGCGCCGTCGAACGGGTTGGCCGTTCCGATCGTTGCAAGGCCACCGGTGACAGGGCCCGTCACGTCGGAGGCGTAGCGTTGCTGGCGGCTGTCCCACCGGCCGGAGAGGGTGGCGCGCCATTCGCCGAAGGTTGCGTTGAGCGCGGAGGAAATGGACTGCGCCTCGCCATGGCTGCGGCTTTCCAGCGGCCGGTCCGGATCGTTGACGGCGATGACGACCGGGACCGAGAATGGCGAGAAGGGATTGGTATCGGGGACGGTGAACCGAGCCGAGGGCAGCCCGTTCGAATTGCGGTTGCTGGTCCAGCTCAGCCGCCCGTTGACCTGGAGCGAAAGCCAGGGCGCCAGCGTCTTGTTGCCGGCCAGCGAGATTTCGTAGGGACGGGACGCTCCACGCAGGGTCCGGAAGTCGCTGATATTGCTCGGATTGATCTGGTTGGCGCCGGGAATCAGGTCGGCAAGCGTTGGCTGGTCGTTGCCTTCCGGCAAAGCGATGACGGACACGGGTTGCCCGGCCAGGCCGCTAAACGACGGATCCACTTCGCTTCCAGAGACGGGAATGACATTGCCCACGGCGGAAAATGGAATGGTTTCCGTCCTGGGGATGAAGTCGCGCTCGCTTTCGAACAGCTTGCCGGAGCGCGCGCCGCGGAAGGTCAGGCCGATCCGGTCCTGCCCCCTGATGTAGGTCAGCAGCGCTTCGCCCTTGTTGTTCGACCAGCCGCCTTCGGTCGCGACTTCGCGGCTGGCGGTCAGCGTGGCGCTTTTGATGGAGGGTCGAAGGACGACATTGTAGGCGCGCTGGCCGGCCGCTCCGTTGACGCGCTGCGCCGATCCGCGCGGCAGGGTTTCGATCCTGGAAATGGCCTCGACCGGGATATCGGAGATATTGCCGGCGTCGGACACCGGCTGTCCGTTGATCAACAGCGCCGGGTCGGTATCGCCATTTTCGGCGCGGATCTCGCCAAGCACTTCGCCGACCGTGCTGACGCCGTAAGAGTCGATGCTCTGCTCGTCATAGACCTGCTCGACCGGAACGTCCTTGAGCGAGGTTACGATCGACCGGTCGCCGATAACGATGATGATGTTGCCGTCCTGGATGGCATCCTTCGTCGGAGCGGGCGGCGGGTCACCAGTCTCCTGGGCCATGGCGGCGGATTGACTGCCCAGTGCCAGGGCCACCGACGAAACTGCCGACACCAGCATATGACTAACGCGCAAGGTACAAGCCAACATTACATTTTGCCCCCCGGCAAAATCAAAGCCCCGCCAGTTTAATCCGGCGGGGCTCTGTTACGCTACCAAAAGAGGACGGACCTTAGAGGTTATAGTCCGGCACCGAGATATAAGTGCCGTTGCTGCTCTCCGTTCCGCTGCCCCAGACGGCATGGTTCGTAAACCAGTCGGTGGTGCAATTGACGCCGGTGTAGCCGTTCTGCGTACGCCAGGTTCCGCCCGGGGTGGGCTTGCTCGGCGAAATGCAGATCACGACCTGGCCGATGTGGAACAGGCCGCCCGGAGCATCGACCGGACCGCCATGATCCTCGAACGCGGTAAGGGTGTCGGTCTGCTCTTCGGCGATCGGCGTTCCGGCCTCGTCGGGCCGGGGCTGATCCTCATCGTGCGCCGCGACGTCGGTGACGAAGTCGCATTGCGCATGATCCTCGCCCCAGAAGGGCGCCGACGGTCCCAGCGCGTTGAAGGCGTCGCAGGACTTCTGGCTTTCCTCCTCGTCGCCCTGGTCCTCCGGCTCGACCACATAATGGCCCTGGACCGGCACATGGACGGTCTCGGTCATGGTGCAGTTGAACGAGTAGGTGAAGGTCGAGACGAAGTCGGCGTCATAATTGTAAGTGCTGTCCGACCAGCTGCCGGAATCGGCGAACTGGTCGCCGAACATGTTGACGCTGCCGCCGATCCGAAACGGCTCACCTTCGATGAAAGTGTGCCCGGGCGTGAAAATCCCCGTGCCGACGATGCTCGACTCGTCGATGACGCGAGTGCCTTCGACCTCGGTCGGACCGGCCGTGAGGACGCTGGAAATGGAGCTGAGATCGACTTCACCGTTCCAGTCGACGCCATGCACAGCGGCCTTCGCATCGCACTGCGCTTCCATCGCGTCCAACGTCGTGCTGTTGGGACCGGTGGCGGTCGGGGTGGGAATGATGTCGGCCAGGGCCGGCGGAACGAGAACGGAATTCATGCTGCCGAACAGCAGGGCCGAACTGGCCAGAAATGAACGAACCTTCATTACACTACTCCCCCTAACAATATGCGGGCGGCCGTCTCGCGACTCGGGAAGGCCTGTCGGACTCCGTTAAACTTTGATTAATTTTACTAAAAGACCTAAATTAATCAGTTGCTTATTTGTGTCCTATTTTGAAACCTAGGGTTT
>CBFGLY010000159.1:0-3808 GCA_965649725.1 uncultured Sphingomonas sp. | reverse complement strand
GCGACGGTCATCCACTACCGTTCGCGAAGCACGGTCAGGGAGGTGGCGAAGGCGCTGGGGCTGAGCGAGGATGTGTCGGCGCGGATCGCTTCGACGGTCTGGGGAAGCTGGTCCGGCGACCTCGGCGACGAGCGGATTTCCGAAGCGGGCTTCGACCTTGGCAACCCGGAGATCGTCCGGATGCGCGCGCTATGCCACCAGCTGCTCGCCGCGCCTTTCCCCCGGCATTTGTCGCAGCATGTCGGCGGCTATGTGCTGACCGAGGACCGGCTCGACGAGACGGTGCCGCTTCACCATGCGGCGATGGAGGATCGAACCTTCATCGAATGGGACAAGGACGACATCGACGCGCTTGGCCTGATGAAGGTCGATGTGCTGGCGCTGGGAATGCTGACCTGCATCCAGAAATGCTTCGACCTGATGCGGAAGCATGACCTTGGCGACCATACGCTGGAAGTGGACATCGACGCCGACGACCCGGCGGTGTTCGACATGCTGTGCAAGGGCGACAGCATCGGCGTGTTCCAGGTCGAAAGCCGGGCGCAGATCAACATGCTGCCGCGCCTGAAACCGCGAACGCTTTACGACCTGACGGTCCAGGTGGCGATCGTCCGGCCGGGACCGATCGAAGGCGACATGGTCCATCCCTATTTGCGCCGGCGGGCAGGGATCGACCCGGTCGAATATCCCTCGCCAAAGCCGCCGCACGATCCGGACGAGTTGAGGAAGCTGCTGGGCGGGACGTTCGGAGTCCCGCTGTTCCAGGAACAAGCGATGAAGCTGGCGATCGTCGCGGCTGACTTCACGCCGAACGAGGCTAACAGGCTGAGGCGGGCGATGGCGACCTTTCGCCATGTCGGCGGCATGGATGCATTTCGTGACAAGCTGATCGGCGGGATGGTCGCGCGGGGCTACGCCCAAGATTTCGCGGAACGCTGCTACCGGCAGATCGAGGGCTTCGGCAGCTATGGCTTTCCCGAAAGCCATGCCCTGTCCTTCGCCCGGCTGGTCTATGTGTCGTCCTGGATCAAATGCCATCATCCGGCGGTGTTCGCGGCGGGCATCCTCAATTCCCAGCCGATGGGATTCTACGCGCCTGCCCAGCTGGTGCGCGACGCGATCGAGCATGGCGTCGAGGTTCGCGACATCGACATCAATGCCAGCGACTGGGATTGCACGCTGGAAAGGCGCGAGGACGGCAGCCATGCGTTGCGGCTTGGTTTTAGGCAAATGGACGGGTTCCGGAAGGCCTGGGCGGAAGCGCTTTGCATGGCGCGGCAGGCGGGGCCGTTCCGCGACCTTGAAGACCTTGCCCGGCGAGCATCGCTGTCGCGGCCGGCGCTTCGGCTATTGGCGTCGGCCGATGCCTGCCGGTCGATCGGCCTGGAACGGCGGGAGGCGCTGTGGGAAGCGCGGCGGATGCCGGGTGAGCAGCTTCCGCTGTTCGCGGCAGCGGATGCCGAGGAACTGGCCGAGGAGCCCGACGCGAAGCTTCCGGCAATGCCGCTCAACGAACAGGTCGTCGCCGATTACCAGACCTTGCGACTGTCCCTGAAAGGCCATCCCATGGCTTTCCTTCGCGACCTGTTCCGGAGCGAGGGCGTATTGAGCTGCGCCGAAACTTCCGCCGCGAAAAACGGCCGCGTGGTGCGGACCGCCGGCGTGGTGCTGGTCCGGCAGCGGCCGGGCAAGGGCAATGCGGTCTTCATGACGATCGAGGATGAGACGGGCATCACCAACGTCCTGCTATGGGCGCGCGATTTCGAGCGGCAGCGGCGGGCGGTGATGGGGGCCCGCCTGATGCTGATCGAGGGCGTGGTTCAACGGGGCAAGGAAGGAATCGTCCATTTGATGGCGCGCCGGATCATCGACCGGACGAGCGAGCTCGATCGGCTGTCGATGGCTGACAAGCCGACCCTGCAGCTATCGCGGGCGGACGAATTCTGGCGGCCCCAGCATCCCAGGGGGCACAGCCATCAGGGGCAGCATCATCCCCATCCGCGCGATGTCAGGATCCTGCCCAAGTCGCGCGATTTCCACTAAAGCTAAAGCGCCTCGACGATCGTCACATTGGCGATGCCGCCGCCTTCGCACATGGTCTGCAGACCGAAGCGCTTGCCGCGCGCGCGGAGGCCGTGGACGAGCGTTGCCATCAGCTTCGTGCCGCTCGCGCCGAGCGGATGGCCGAGCGCGATGGCGCCGCCGCTGACGTTGAGCTTGTCCGGGTCCGCGCCGATTTCCTTGAGCCAGGCTAGCGGGACCGGCGCGAAGGCCTCGTTGACCTCGTAAAGATCGATCTCGTCGAGCTTGCGGCCCGACCGTTCGAGCGCGCGTCGGGTGGCGGGGATCGGCTCTTCGAGCATGATGACCGGATCGCCGGCCGTCACCGTAAGATTGTCGATGCGGGCCAGCGGAGTCAGGCCATGCTCCTTCAATGCCCGCTCCGACACGACCAGCACGCCCGACGCGCCGTCGCAGACCTGGCTGGCGTTGCCGGCGGTGATCACGCCATCGGCAACCAGCGTCTTCAGTTCGGCCAGGCCTTCCTTGCTCGCGTCGGCCCGGATGCCTTCGTCGCGGTCGTGACGCCTGGCATTGCCGTCCTTGTCCACGCCGTCGACCACCAGGATTTCGCGTTCAAAAGCACCGCCGTCGGCGGCGGCCGCTGCCTTGCGATGGCTGCCCAGCGCGAACTCGTCGAGCTCATCGCGATTGAAGCCATATTTCCGGGCCATCATCTCGGCGCCGGTGAATTGGCTGAACTCGTTGACGCCGTAGCGATCCTTGATCGACTGCGGCCAGGGGCCGATGCCGATTCCCGCCTGCATCGGCAGGAAGACCGGCGTTCCCATCGGGACGCGGGTCATGCTTTCCACGCCCGATGCAATGACGACATCCTGCGTCCCGCTCATTACCGCCTGGGCGGCGAAGTGCAGCGCCTGCTGGGAGCTGCCGCATTGCCGGTCGATGCTGACGGCGGGGACGCTGTCGGGCAGCTTCGAGGCCATCACCATGTTGCGGCCGATGTGGAAGCTTTGCTCGCCGACCTGGCTGACACAGCCGGTGATGACGTCTTCGATCGCCGCAGGATCGATGCCGCTGCGATCGACCAGCGCGTTGAGGATCGCCGCGCCCAAATCCGCCGGATGCCAGTCGCGCAGGGCTCCCCCGCGCCGCCCACCCGCTGTGCGCAGCGCTTCGACGATATATGCCTGGGCCATCAACTGCTCCGTGGTTCGGTCGACCAAGCGAGCACGAATGTCCCCCCGCTTGTCAATTGCTGCGCCTTTTCGGAATCGAGCAGGGCGCACTCACCAGGCGCGACTTCGCCGACGACGGCGTCGACCGGCAATAGCTGGATGTCATGCATATCGGCCGGAAGCGGAGGCGGCGCGCCGACGCACCAGGCGACTCCGAAATGAGGGCCGTCGACCAGCACCCTGCTCTCGCCGTCGACATTGGTATCGCGCGGATCGCTGTGAGGTCGGGCATCAACCACATCCTCGGCCTCCTTGAGGTGCAGCTCGCGCGGCCGGCCATAGTCGTAGAGGCGGTAGGTAAGATCGACCGATTGCTGGATTTCCATGACGGTAAGGCCCGGACCGATCGCGTGGATGGTCTCCGCCGGGTTGTAGATGAAGTCGCCGCGTCTGGGCTTTCGCCAGTCCATGAGGTCGACGATTGTCCCATCCTTCGCCGCTTGCATCAGCTCCGCTGACGGAACGTCGCGGACCGTCCCAATGCCGAGCTCCGCATCCTCGTCCGCATCGAGGACGATCCAGCATTCGTCCTTGCCGCGCGGATAGCC
>CBFGLY010000158.1:0-3827 GCA_965649725.1 uncultured Sphingomonas sp. | reverse complement strand
GCGCATCTGCTTTGGGAGCAGAGGGTCGCAGGTTCGAATCCTGTCTCCCCGACCACGCATGAAGCGCACTGGATTAGCGGCAGCTAATCCCGAGACGCGGAATGCCGGCCAGCCTGCCGCGCAGCGGACAGGACTGACGTCACGGATTTACTCCGTGACGGCTCGGCGCGACATGATATTGCTGCTCGCGCTAGGTGGGGCCTGTAGCTCAATTGGTTAGAGCTGGCCGCTCATAACGGCTTGGTTGCGGGTTCGAGTCCTGCCGGGCCCACCACGCTATCAGCTTTTGGCGGCTCTCATCGTCAGCACGATCTGGTCGGCCGTCATCTTGAGGCTTCCCCCGGCCAGCCGGACCAGGCCGCGCACCAGGCGAAGCGCGAAGCCGAGTCCCAGGCGGGCTCCGTCCTGCTCGCCTTCGGACAGGAAGGAGGGATCGAGCATCTGGCGCTCGCTGAGATGAGCGGTGGAGGCCGGCCTCGTCGCCGACACGAGGCATCGCCCCTTCTCTTCATGCACGTCGACCTTGATCGTCTCGCCGGAGGTCGCTGCATCGACGATTGCGCCGAGCAATCGGCGAAGCAGCCTGGCCGCGACGTCCTGGTCGAGCGCGCAAGGGTGCTGGTCGGAAATCGGAGCGACCCGCAGTTCCACTCCATGGGCAAGGGCCTGGGCAGCCAGCTCCTCGATCAGCGGCGGCAGGATCGTGCCGAGGTCGGTGGGCACCTGCGGCCCGCTCGATCCCGTCTGGACCCTGGCGGCGAAGTCCAGGTCCTCGATCGCCGCGAGAAGGATCCGCGCCTGCGATACGATCTCGGCGGCGCGGTGGCGATAGGTGCGATGGGCGGGACCAAGATATTGGCCGTCGATGATCTCGGCAAAGCCGATGATGGCATTGAGCGGCGTCTTGATCTCGTGGATGGTCTCGCGAAGCGTCTCCGCCTCGTTCGACAGGACCGGCCGTGGCGTGGTTGACGGGGCAACTTCGTCCTCATCGTCCAGGCCGCGCCGGGCGATCCCGCGATAGCCGAGGAAACGGCCGTCGACCGGCGAGAATGCGGGAATCCCGCTCAGCCGCCAATCGCCGTCTAGCGCCGGAGTCGGGATCGTCATCTGGGCACCGTCGAACGGCAGGCGGTCGGCAAAGGCGCGGACCAACTGCCGGTCGGCGCCTTCCTCCCCGGGAAGGCTGCGTCCGATCAGCGCTCCGCGCGGCGCCCCCTCGACCCAGGCGATCTGACCGGAGGCATCGCATTCCCAGCGGAAAAGCATTGGGCCGCTCGCCGGAATTTCCGCGGGCTGCGGTGCCGGCGCCTCAAATTTCTCGACGGTCTCGACCGCTTCGCGCTTGTTCTTCAACCGTTCGATGCGGGCGACCAGCTCGGCGATCGAAGGCTCATGATCTTCTTCCACGGGCGGTTGCGCGACGTCCGTCGGTTCGACAGCCGGAGGAGCCGAAGCCTCGCCGCGAAGAGTGCGGATGAAACCCGCCACTTCCTTGCTCGCCGCTTTGGAAACCGCGGCCCAACCTTCTTCGTCCAGCTGGGCCGACGACAGCAGCGGCGCCGCCACCTCCAGCTTGTCGGCCGCGAAGATCGCCACCAATTGAGGCTCGGATGCCCTCCCCGCAATGCTTCGGGCGGTCGCCGCGCGGATCGGCCGGGCAACCGAGCGAAGGCCCGAACGCACCATGGACAGCGCCGCGTCGAGCAGGGCGGGATCGATTTCCTCGTGCGGCCTTGAGAGCAGGTCGACCAGCTGACGCCAACGGACGGTCCGGTCGTGCGCATCCGCGACCGGCTGGGTCATCACCGTCTTCAGTCGGTCGTCGAAACGCACTTGGGTTAACCTTCGATAAGCCTATCTGACCAAGCCTTGCTGGCAGCGCCTCGCGCGCGACAGGGGGTGGGGATTAACCATCCCGTTTTGGGACGAAAAGGGGCGCCGGATCCCCCGATCCGACGCCCCCCAATTTTCAGCGGTGAGCGAGTCGCTCAGGCCCTGGTCGCAAGATAGATGAGCCACAGCTTGGCGACATCGGCCTGGGCACCGCCGGCGGCATTCAAGGCAGCGGTCGCTCCCGCCTTGTCGCCGAGGCGCGCCAGGGCCATTCCAAGCCGCAAATTGGCAACGTCCTTGTCGACCCCGGTCTTGCCGAGCGCCGCGCGATAAAGCTCGGCCGCCTCCTTGTAATCGCCATAGCCGTAATAGGCATCGGCCGTGACCATCGCCTTGCGGGCATCGGAAGCCGCGAGCGCGGCCTTGGCCGACGTTCCGAGCGTATCACGGTCGCCCTGCGACTTGGCGCTGGCCTGCGCGTAGAGGTCGGCGAAGGTGCCGGCCGACTTGTTGATGGCATTGGCCGCGAAACCCTGTTCGAGCACGGTTTTCGCTTCGCCCGGATAACCCTTCAGCATCAGCGCCGTCACCAGGCGGTAATAGTCGCTCTCGCCGGCAAGCGAACTGGTCGCCAGCGAAAGCCTCATCGAATCGAGCAGGTCGGCATCCTGCTTGCCGCTGGTCTGCTGGTAGATGCGAATGGCGTCGCGCCAGTTCTTCGCGTTGGGATAGGCGGCGACCCAGTCGCGGCTCAGCGCGACCGCGGTGGGCAGCTTGGCATTGAACGCCAGGGCCACCACCCTCTTGTACCAGGCTTCCTGCGCCTTCTGGCCCGCTGCGGATCGGACCGCGATCGCCTTCTGGATCAGGCCGATGGCGTCGGCGGTCTGGCCCTGCGACTGGCGAGCCTCGGCCAGCATGACGATTGCGTCCACATTATTGGGCTCGACCTGCAGCAGCTTGTCGAGCGCGGTCGAGGCGCGGCCGTAATCCTTGCCGTTGTAATAGATTTTGGCGAGCGTGCTGTAGAGGACGCCGCTCTCCGCGCTGATGTCATATCCCGACGCGATGACGGCCTCGATCGCCCTGGCGATGGCAGCATTGTCGTTCGCGTCCGCAGCCGCCTTCAACTGCAGCTTGGCGATGAGATATTTATCGTCCGCGCTCTTCGCCTTCGCCTGTGCGGCTGCGAGCGCCGCCGGGATGTTGGCACTGTCCTTGGCATTGACCGCCGTCTGAAGAGCAACGACCTCCTTGCGCGCAGCCTCCGACACGCGGGGCTGCTTGGCCGGCTGGGTCGCCGCTGGCGCCGCCTGCGTTTGTGCCGCGGCGGCGGGAACGGCGAGGATGCTGGCGGAAGCAGCAGCCAGACTCAGGACGGTGCGATTGAACTTCATGGCATTCTCCTGTTGCGCGCAAGGGACGTTCGGTCTCAACGCGCGAAAAAATCGATGCTTTTCGGGGCGGCCCATAAACCGCTTGCCCGGTGACGAAAAGCGCGAATGGCGACGAGCCCATGAACAGCGATTGAACTGACTGGAATCGCTCGCGAAAATGCCCATATGAAGGACCCCGTCTTCGCGCGTGCATACGCGCGGGCGCGGGCGCGGGCTGGCGCTCGCCGGCCCCATCGTCTAGCAGGGTCCAGGGGGTTCGCCGGCTTTGCGGCAGGCGATTCTCACCTCCGCGTACCCAAGAACAGAAACGACAGGATTTTTCCTTGGCGACCCAGCCTCCGGCCGACGACACCACGCCCTCGCACGGCGACATTGCTCCCATCTCCATCGTCGAGGAGATGAAGACCAGCTACCTCGACTATGCCATGTCGGTGATCGTCAGCCGCGCGCTGCCCGACGTGCGCGACGGGCTGAAGCCGGTGCATCGGCGCATTCTCCATGCCTGCCAGGAAGCGGGCTATGTCGCGGGGCGTCCCTATCGCAAGTCGAGCCGCATCGTCGGTGACGTCATGGGTAAATATCACCCGCACGGCG
>CBFGLY010000157.1:0-3833 GCA_965649725.1 uncultured Sphingomonas sp. | reverse complement strand
GCTGATGCCGATCGATCCGCCGACATTGCGCGACAGGTTCAGAAGGCTGGCCGCGTGCGTCCGCATCCTGGGCGCAAGGGTGGCGAAGGCCAGCGCCTGCATGGTCACGAACACCAGTCCCAGGCCGAGCCCCTGGATGACGCCGGACCAGATGATCGGACCGCTGCCCATGTCGATGGCGAAGCCGGCCATCAAGTGAAGGGACCAGCCCATCAGGCCCATCCCGAGCGCGACCAATATCCTGAGATCCACCTTGCCGACGATGCGCCCAGCGATCAGCATCGAGATCAGCGTTCCGACGCCGCGCGGAGCGGTCATGATCCCCGACTGGAGGACCGAATAGCCGTAGAGCGTCTGCAGCAGAGGCGGCAAAAGCGCGAGGCCGGCGAGCAAGAGCACGCCCGTCACGACCATGAACAAGAGCCCGAGGGTGAAATTGCGATCCGCGAACATCGCGGTCGAGAAGATCGGCGCCTTGGCGGTCATCGTATGGACGACGAACATCCAGCCGGCGGCGGCGAACAGTCCCGCCTCGATCCAGATCTCCCAGCTGTCGAACCAATCGAGCTGGGCCCCGCGGTCGAGCATCAGCTGAAGCGAGCCCAGCGCCAGGCCGAGCAAGGCAAAGCCGGTCAGGTCGAACTTGTGCGGCGACGTCTCGGTCTTCGGCATGAACCGCATCAGCATCACCGCGGCGAGCGCGCCGATCGGCAGGTTGACCAGGAACACCCAGCGCCAGTCGAAGCTGTCGGTCAGCCATCCGCCGAGCACCGGCCCCAGGATCGGTCCGATCATGATGCCACCGCCGAACAGCGCCATCGCCTGCGCGTGACGCTGAGGAGGGTTGATGTCGAACAGCGTCGCCTGGGCCAGCGGCACCAGGAAGGCGCCGGTCATTCCCTGGATGATCCGGAACGCAACCATTTCGGGAAGGCTCTGGGCAATCGCGCAGAGGAAGGAGGCGATGGTGAAGCCGATTACCGCCCAGACCAGCAGGCGCTTCCGGCCGACCTGGTCGGCAAGCCAGCCCGCGATCGGGATCGCGATGGCGGACGCGACGATATAGCTGGTCAGCACCCAATTGATGCTTTCCTGGGTCGCGCCAAGGCTCGCCCGCATATGCGGCAGCGCGACGTTGGCGATGGTGGTGTCCAGGACCTGGATCAGCACCGCCAGCATCACCGCGATGGTGACGAGCAGCCGTTCGGTCGGCTCGAGCTGATGCTCGACAGTCATGCCGGGCGGCTTAGCGCTTGCCGTCGACGCGGACTTCGACGGTCGAGCTCAGGCCGGCGATCATCTCGCGCGAGGGCTTTTCGTCCAGCGCGATCCGCACCGGAACGCGCTGCGTCACCTTGACCCAATTGCCGTTGGCATTCTGCGCCGGAAGAACCGAGAACTCGCTGCCCGTGCCCGAGCCGATCGACGAGACGTGGCCCTTGATCTCAAGGCCCGGATAGGCGTCGATCTCCACCTCGGCGGGCTGCCCCACGCGCATCTTGGCGAGGTCGCCTTCCTTGAAATTGGCTTCGATCCACGCCGGCTGGTCGCCGACGATCGACAGCATCGCGATGCCGGTGATCGCGCTCTGCCCCACCAGCAGCCGCTCCGACTTGGCGATCGTGCCGCTGGTCGGCGCGCGGATCACGGTATGGGCCAGGTCGAGCCGGGCCTTTTCAACCGCCGCCAGCGCTGCCGCGATGGCCGGCTGGTTCCCGGCCGGCGCGATGGCAGCAGCCGCGATCGACGAGCGCGAGCGCGCGTCGGCAAGCTCATTTTCCGCCTTGGTCACTTCGTTGAGCGCGTCGTCATAGTCGGCCTTGGTGGTGAAGCCGCGCTTCATCAGCGCCGCCTGCCGGTCCAGCGCCCGGCGGGCAATGGCGAGATTCGCCTGCTCGCCGCGGATGTCCGCGCCGGTGCCGGCCGCCTGGACCTCAAGCTGGTTGGTCTGAAGCCGCGCGGCGGCGAGCTGCGCCTGAGCCGCATGAAGTGCGGCCTCGAACGGCGCGGGGTCGATCCGGTAGAGGACGTCGCCCTTGTTCACATGCTGGTTTTCTTCGACATAGACGGCCGCAACCGGGCCGTTGACCTGCGTCGAGATCGCCGTGACGTCCTGCTTGATATAGGCATTGTCGGTTTCGACGGTCTTGCCGCTGGTCAGCCAGAAAAACAGGCCGACCGCCGCGATCAGCAGCGGAACCGACCACATCAGAATCGAGCGCTTGCCCGGCTTCTTGACGGCAATCCGGCGCTTCTTCTTCAGAGGCGCTTCCTCGGTCGGGCTGGCCACGGCTTCGCCCTCGATCTTGCTCATCTCGTTCATGCCGACACCTTTTGAGCCGCTTCCGCCCGGCCGACGCTGTCGCGGATCCGCGCAAGGCAGGACCGCATCGTCGCGATTTCCTCTTCGCTCAGGTCGGCGAAGGCTTCCGCCGACATTTCCTCCGCGATCGCGCCAAGCCTCTTCACCAGCGGTTCCGCCTTGGGGGTGAGGACCAGCCGCCAGGCACGGCGATCGTCGGGATCGCGCTGCCGCTCGACCAGCCCGGCTTCCTCCAGGCGGTCGACGATGCGGCAGGCCGTGATCGGCTCGACATCCAGCCGCTCGGCCAGCTCGACCTGCTTGAGGCCGGGCTCGCGAGCCAGGCGAAGCAACAGCCGCCACTGCGCGGTCGTCACTCCAAGCGAGGCAACACCGCGGTCGTAATAGCGGCGCATCATGCGACTCGTTTCGCCAAGTTCCCAGGCAAGCTCTTTCATGCGGGCCCATATAATAAGCCTGCTTATTAATTCAACTCCTGTCTTGCCAGCGCCACAATGTGCGGCCAAGCGGGTGCCTCATGAAGAACAAGAACAATATCGAAACCATCCTCGACGACCTTGAAACCCGCTACGACGCTTCTGTCGCTCGACTCCGCAAATCTCTGACCGAATATGCCGCAAAGGGCATTCGCCCGGACCCGAAGGATCGCGACGACGGCGCCTTCGCCTATCCCGAGCTGCGCATCGAATATGATCCGGAAAGCCCGCCGCCGACGCCGGCCAGGGCCTTCGCCCGGCTCAACCAGCCCGGCATTTACACGACCTCGATCGCCCGCCCGCGCCTGTTCCGCGAATATTTGCGCGAGCAGCTGGAGCATCTGACGCGCGATTATCGGGTGGAGATCAGCGTCGGATCGTCGGCGAGCGAAATTCCCTACCCCTATGTGCTCGACGGCGGCGACCTCGACCTTGCCGGCATTTCGACCGCGGAGCTTAGCCGCTGGTTCCCCTCGACCGACCTCGTCCACATCGGCGACGAAGTGGCCGACGGGGCCTGGGACCTTGCGCTCGATCCGACGCGGCCGCTGGCGCTATTCGATGCGCTTCGCACGGATTTCAGCCTGGCGCGGCTCAAGCATTACACGGGGACGCCGCCCGAGCATTTCCAGCGGTTCGTCCTGTTCACCAACTATGTCCGCTATGTCGACGAATTCGTGCGCTTCGCCATCGGCGCGCTGCGCGATCCGGAAAGCCGCTTCACCGGCCTGTCGGTCCCCGGCGGGATTTACGACCATGGCGATCTCGCCGATGCGGAGGCCCAGATCGCCGCGGGCGTGTGGCGGCGGCACCAGATGCCGGCCTATCACCTGATGACCCCGGACGGCGACGGGATCACTTTGGTCAACATCGGCGTCGGCCCGAGCAACGCCAAGACGATCTGCGACCACATCGCGGTAATCCGGCCCGAAGCCTGGCTGATGATCGGCCATTGCGGCGGCCTT
Source organism: uncultured Sphingomonas sp. (assembly GCA_965649725.1). Classification (GTDB taxonomy): domain Bacteria; phylum Pseudomonadota; class Alphaproteobacteria; order Sphingomonadales; family Sphingomonadaceae; genus Sphingomicrobium. The sequence continues at coordinate 69 of CBFGLY010000157.1, read as the reverse complement.
CGGCCCAGCCAGACGATCGGCGATTATGTCCTCGCCCACGCCTATCTGCGCGACGACCATGTGCTCGAC
>CBFGLY010000156.1:0-3833 GCA_965649725.1 uncultured Sphingomonas sp. | reverse complement strand
AAGCCGGCGCAGATCGCCATCGTCGTGTCCGGGTCGAACACATAGGCCGGATCGAGGTCGGGAACCCGCTCGTCCGCTTCGCTGAACGCCGGGATCTCCAGGTCGCTGTCGACCCCGAACGCCTCGCGCACCTTCACCATCCGGTCGGGCGATGCGAGGATCGTGTCGGAGCGGCTTTCCGGCGAGATATTGGGGATATCGGTCATGAAGGCGCCCTTAGGCTCTTGCGGCTCGCGCCTCAACTGCCGTCGGCACCGACCTTGGGCGGAAGCTCGAACAGGTCGACGAAGCGCTGGAACAGGCCGCGGTCGCCTTCGACGCCGACCAGGTCGAGCGATTGCTTCCCGTAAACAACCGCCGCCAACATGGTCGGCTCGGCGGTGACGACGACATCCGCTGCCTCCGGCTCGCCGCGATGGGCGACCAGCTTTCCATCGGCAATGTCGACGAAATAGCGGTCTTCGCCGAAACGGAAGGCGATGGTTGCCTTGATGTCGCGCGCCGCCGCCACCCGGACGGGATCGAACATGGTCCGGAACGACAGCAGGATCGACACGCCGCTAATCGGCAGCGTCGGGTCATGACGGGGACTCCGCGCCGCCCAGCGGCCCAGCGCCTGGACGATCGGCTCCGCCTCCAGACCCCAGGGAGTCGCTTCATAAACCTGGACGTTCGCCGGCGGCGGAAGGCGCTTCTTCACGACCAGGCCGCGCTGTTCGAGGTCGGTCAGACGCTGCGTCAGCACATTGGCGCTGATTCCGGGCAGGTCGCCGCGCAACTCGCTGAAACGTCGGCTACCCAACATTAGCTCTCTCAGGACGAGGAGGGCCCATCGCTCGCCGATCAGCTCCAGGGCATGAGCCGTGCCACAGGCATCGTCGTAGCCCCTTTTGGGCTCGGTTCGACGCGACTCGGTTACATTTTCTAACTTCATAGTTGCAATTTATAACCAACGGCGGCAACATTCAAGGCGAATCGAGTCGCAAAGAGGGGAAAACATGCCAGTCGATCCTGATGCCACGGTTGAAATCACCGCCTTCCGCTGGGTCCCGGACTTCGCTGCCGGGCTGGTCCGAGACCTTCGGATCCGCTGGGCGCTGGAAGAGATCGGACGGCCCTATCGGGTACGGCTGCTCGACGCGACCAACCCGCGGCCGGCGGAATATTTCCTTGAACAGCCGTTCGGCCAGGTCCCGGCCTATCGGGACGAGCAGGTCCAGCTGTTCGAAAGCGGCGCGATCCTTCTTCACCTGGCGATCGAGGATGAGCGCCTGCTCCCCTTCGATCGAAATCAGCGGATGCGCAGCGTCGCCTGGATGATCGCGGCATTGAACAGCGTCGAGCCGATCATTCTCCAGCTGCTCGCCATCGACATCTTCCACAGGGGCCAGGATTGGACGAAGGAACGCCGGCCCCAGGTCGTCGAGTTTCTGGAAGGCCGGCTCGGCAAGCTGTCGGATGCATTGGGCGACAAGGAGTGGTTCGAAGGCCGCTTCACGATCGGCGACCTGATGATCGTGGCGGTGCTTCGCCAGCTTCGGCATACGGACATCATCGCCAAATTCCCGAACCTCGAGGCACTGATGGCCCGAGCTGAAGCCAGGCCGGCGTTCCAACGGGCGCTCGCCGACCAGCTGGCCGTCTTTGAGCAGCATCAACCCGTACCTGAAGGAGAGGCAGCATGACCTATTTCGAAGGATTTATCGTGCCGGTCCCGGAGGCCAAGAAGGAAGAATATCGCAAGCACGCCGCGGACGCCGCGCCGATCTTCCAGGACATCGGGGTCGCACGCCACTTCGAAGCCTGGGACAGCGACGTTCCCGAAGGCAAGGTGACCGACTTCCGCAAGGCGGTCGACGCCAAGCCCGATGAGAAGGTTGTTTTCTCCTGGTTCGAATATCCCGATCGGGCGACGCGCGATGCCGCGAACCAGAAGATGATGAGCGATCCCAGGATGGAGGAGATGGGCGCCAACATGCCGTTCGACGGCAAGCGGATGATCATGGGCGGCTTCGACGCGATCGTCGAGGAAGGCAGCGAGCGCGGCGATTACACCGACGGCTTCGTCGTGCCGGTCCCCGAAGGCAAGGTCGACGCGTACCGGCAACTCGCCTCGAAGATGGCGAAGGTGTTCCGCCAGCATGGCGCGAACCGGGTCGTCGAGGCGCTGTCCAACGACGTGCCGAAGGGCGAGGTCACCGACTTCTACCGGGCGGTGAAGGCCGAGGATGGCGAGAAGGTCGTCTTCTCCTTCATCGAATGGCCCGACAAGGACACGCGCGACAAGGCCTGGGCCGCAATCATGTCGGACGAGAGCCTGAAGCCGGAAGGCGAAATGCCCTTTGCCGGCCAGCGCATGTTCTGGGGCGGTTTCGAACCGATCCTCGACTCGACACCGGAGCAGCAGTCGCAGAAGGCCTCGGCCCCCGTCACCGCTTGATCGGAACGAACAGCCAAGTCGAAAGGAACGGACCATGTCCGAAGTGACCGACGCGCCCGAGCGCGCGGATGCAGGCACACGCGCCGACAGCGGCGAAGGCGGTTTCATCTGGTACGAGCTGATGACCCCTGACCCCGCGGCATCGAAGAAATTCTACGACGCGGTCGTGGGATGGAACATTGGCGTGAATTCCGTCGCCCCGGGCATCGAGTATCGGATGATCGGGCGGTCGGACGGCGGCAACGCCGGAGGAGTGCTCACGCTCACCGACGAGATGCGCCAAGGCGGGGCCCGGCCGATCTGGCTCGGCTACCTTCACACCAGCGACGTCGATGCCAAGGTCGATGCGATCAAGGCCGACGGCGGCAGGGTGATGATGGAGCCTTGGGACCAGCCGGGCGTCGGCCGGCTGGCGATGGTCACGGGGCCGGAAGGCGCGCCCTTCTACCTGATGGACCCGATCCCGCCGCAAGGCGATCCGAACGCGAAGAGCGACGTCTTCTCGGTGGATCAGCCGCAACGCGTTCGCTGGAACGAGCTATGGAGCAGCGACCCGGAAAGCTCGATCGACTTCTACGAGCGTCGCTTCGGCTGGGCCCAGGCAGGCGACATGGACATGGGCGAAATGGGCAAATACCGCTTCGTCCAGCATGACGGCGTCAACATCGGCGCGGTCATGCAGACCATGCCCGACATGCCGCAATCGATGTGGAACTTCTATGTCGGCGTCGACGATATCGACCGCGCCGCCCAAGCGGTGCGCGCCGGCGGCGGAAAGGTCGTCAACGGACCGATGGAAATTCCCGGCGGCGAATATGCGCTGAACGGCGTCGACCCCCAAGGCGCACTGTTCGGCCTGGTCGGGCCGCGCAAATGAGAGCGGCGGCAATCGTCATTGCCCGGCTGATCTTCGCCGCCGTCTTCGCCATGGCCGCCTTCTTCAAATTCGCGGGCATGGAGATGACGGCGGGCGAAATCGCCAAGGCGGGCTTTCCGTTCGCGCTGCCTCTGGCGTGGATCGCCGCCTTCTTCGAGATCGGGCTGGCGATCGGCTTCCTGACGGGACTCTATTTCCGCCAGGTCTGCCTGCTGAGCATCGCTTATGTCCTGTTCCTGGCGTTCAGCTTCCATGGGCCGGACCGATGGGCCGGGAACATGATGGAGTTCGGCCTCTTCGTCGATCACTTCACCTTCACGGCTGGCCTGCTGTTCGCGGCGGTGCATGGGCCCGGCGACAAGATGATCCTGAAACGGGCGGGGTAACCCGAGAAATCAAGGAGATCGAAAATGGCAAGCAACAAGCTCACCACCTGCCTGTGGTTCGACAAGGGCGAGGCGCGCAAGGCCGCCGAGTTCTACGCCGCGACGTTTCCCGACAGCAAAGTCGGCGGCG
>CBFGLY010000155.1:0-3837 GCA_965649725.1 uncultured Sphingomonas sp. | reverse complement strand
AGGTCGCACGCCGCTAGCTGGCCGATTTCGAGGAAGGGCGAGCCGGGATCGAGCAGGCGCTCGACCCGGTCGCGGGGAAGCAGCTTGCCGCGCGACAAATGCCGCTCGCGCGATTTCTCGTTGCCGCCCTTGGCCGCCTTGGCGACGTCCTTGCGAAGCTTGTCGGCCAGGGCGCGGTTGTGGGCGGCGCGGGCCTTTGCCTCGTCCGAGGACAGGTCGATTTTCGTATCGAGCCGCGGTCCGCTCATTGGAAACCCATCCCCGTTTGTCGAAACCTTCTGGAAAACCGCGCGTAGCGTCCCCGATGCGACTTGCAAAGCGGCGGCTTCAGACCGGCGCGTGACGGGAGAGGACAATGCGCAACAAGACCCTGCTGCTGCTGATCGGCAGCGCCAGCATCGCGATGACCGCGGCCGCCTGCAAGAAAGCCGGCGACGAAGCGGGAACGGAAGCGGTCGCGGGGAGCGCATCCGGGATCAACCTCGCCGCCATGGACAAGAGCGTGAAGCCCGGCGACGACTTCTACGCCTATGCCAACGGCACCTGGATGAAGAACAGCGAAATCCCGGCGGACCGCGGGTCGATCGGCTCTTTCCTGATCACCCAGGAGGAGCTTGAAAAGCGGATGGACGGGCTGATGGCGGACATCGGCAAGTCCGACGCCGAAGCCGGCACGGGCGAGCGGCTGCTGGCCGACTATGCCAAGGCCTATATGGATCAAGCGGGGATCGACCAGCGCACCCTTCCCGCGCTGAAGGCCGATATCGCGAGGTTCGAATCGATCGCGGACAAGCGCGCCCTGGCGCAGGCGATCGGCTCGACGATCCGCGCCGACGTCGACCCGCTGAACGCGACCGACCTGCAGACCGAGAATCTGTTCGGGATCTTCGTCACCCAGTCGATGGCCGATCCGTCGAAGAATGTCCCCTATCTGCTGCAGGGCGGCATCAGCCTTCCCGACCGCGACTATTACATCTCCAGCGACCCGGAGATGGCGAAGATCCGCGGCTCCTATCGCCCCTTTATCGCCAGGATGATGACGGCTGCGGGGCTCGACCAGGCGGACGCACGGGCCAAGCGCGTCTATGACCTCGAAGCTAAGATCGCGGCGGCTCATGCGACCATTGTCGAGACCGAGGACGCGTCCAAGGTCCAGACCTGGAAACAGGGCGACTTTGCATCGAAGGCGCCGGGAATGGATTGGGGCGCCTTTTTCCAGGGTGCGCAACTGTCGACCGTTCCCGAAATCGCCGTCTGGCATGCCGCGCCGACGACCAGGCTGGCGGCGCTGGTGGCGAGCGAGCCGCTCGACGCGTGGAAGGATTGGCTGGCGTTCCACCAGATCATCCAATCGGGGCCGGTGCTTCCAACCCAGATGCACAAGGACGACTTCGCCTTCTTCGGAACGACCCTCAATGGCACGCCCCAGGAACGGCCGCGCGACAAGCAGCTGCAGAACAGCATCAACGGCCTGCTCGGCGATGCGATGGGCAAGATCTACGTCGCCAAATATTTCCCGGCGTCGGAAAAGGCCGCGATCGAAAAAATGGTGACCGGCATCAAGGCGGCGCTGGACAAGCGTATTGCCGCCCTGCCGTGGATGGCGCCGGAAACCAAGAAGGAAGCGCGCGCCAAGGTCACCACCATGAAGGTCGGGATCGGCTACCCCGACAGCTGGCGCGACTATGCGGGACTGGAGATCAGGCCCGACGACGCCTACGGCAACTACAACCGCGCGCAGGCCTGGGAATATCGCTATCAGCTCGCCAAGCTGGGCAAGGCGCCCGACCGCGGCGAATGGTGGATGGTCCCGCAGGTCGTCAACGCGCTCAACATCCCGCTGCAGAACGCGCTGAACTTCCCCGCCGCAATCCTGGAGCCGCCCTTCTATCACCCGGGTGCGGACATGGCGGCCAACTATGGCGCGATCGGCGCGGTGATCGGCCACGAAGTGAGCCACAGCTTCGACAACCTCGGCTCGACGTTCGACAGCCAGGGACGGTTGCGCAACTGGTGGACACCGGCCGATCTCGCCAAGTTCAACGCCGCCGGCCAGGCGCTGGCCGCGCAATATGACGCCTATGAGCCACTGCCCGGCCTGCACCTCAAGGGACGGCAAGTGCTGGCCGAGAACATCGCGGACGTCGCCGGCCTGGCCGCCGCCTACGATGCCTACAAGGCTTCGCTGAACGGCAGGCAAGCGCCGGTAATCGACGGGCTGACCGGCGACCAGCGATTCTTCATTGCCTACGCGCAAAGCTGGGCCACCAAGATGCGCGACGCGACGTTGCGCGCACGGGTCGCCACCGACGGCCACGCGCCGGGGAATTACCGGGCGCTGACGGTGCGGAACATCGATCCCTGGTACGCGGCGTTCAACGTGAAGCCGGGCGACAAGCTGTACCTGGCGCCGGAGAAAAGGGTGAAGGTGTGGTGAGCCGGGGACGCGGTCTGTTCGTCGACTCGGCCCGCATGTGCTAAACGGCCCGCTGGAGGGCCATCCATGACCTATTGGGAATTCAAGGGCCGCGAGCTCATCAACTGCACCTGCGAATATGGCTGCAACTGCCAGTTCAACGCGCTTCCCGACAAGGGACACTGCCATGCCGTCGCCGGGATCCAGATCGATGAGGGCCGTCACGGCGACACCAGCCTCGACGGCCTGACGATCGCCGCCCTGTTCAAATGGCCCGGGCCTATCCACGAGGGGCATGGTGAGGCATTGGCCTTTGTCGACGAGCGCGCCGACGACAATCAGCGTGAGGCTTTGCTCAAGATCATGACGGGCCAGGACACCGATCCGATGGCGACCGTCTTCGCGGTGTTCGCCTCGACGATCGAGACCATGCACGAGCCGGTCGTCACGCCAATCCATTTCGAGGTTGACGTCGACGGGCGGCGCGGCCGCCTTTCCATCCCCGACTATGTCGAGATGCACGGCGAGCCGATCCGCAATCCCATGACCGGCGCCGAGTTCCGGGGCCAGATTCGGCTTCCGGACGGGTTCGAATATGAAGTGGCCGAAATCGGCAGCGCCACCAGCCGGACGACGGGCGGGCCGATGGAAATCGATATTCAAAGCAAATATGCGCAGTTCGCGGGCATCCATATGAACAGCCACGGTGTCGTCCGCGCCTGACCTGACCAGCCGCTTGCTGCGTCATGACCGCTGGCTGGTCGCCGGCGCCATGGTCCTGCTTGTCGCTTCGAGCTGGTCGTTCCTTGCCGCCGGCGCCGGCATGGCCGAGCCGATGGACATGCCGGGGATGAGCCCGCCACCCCTGGCAGGGCTCGTCCTGATGTGGTGGATCATGATGGCCGCGATGATGCTCCCGTCCGCGTCGCCGGCGATCTTGCTTTACGCGCGCGTCAGATCGCAGCGAAACGACCGAAGCCTGGCGGCGCCCTGGACCTTCCTTGCCGGCTATTTTCTGGTCTGGACGGGGTTTTCGCTAGGCGCAGCAGTGCTGCAGCATTCGCTCCTGGACGATTCGATGCGGCTCGACGGCCGGTTCGCGGGAGGACTGCTGATCGCCGTCGGGCTCTACCAATTGTCGCCATTGAAGCAGGCTTGCCTTGGCCAGTGCCGGTCGCCTGCGGCTTTCATCAGCCGGCACTGGCGAAGCGGTCCGGCCGGAGCCCTCCGCCTGGGCCTGCTGCACGGCATCTATTGCCTCGGCTGCTGCTGGCTGCTCATGGCCTTGCTGTTCGTCGGCGGCGTGATGAACCTGCTTCTCGTTGCCGGATTGACCCTGTTGGTGGCGGCGGAAAAGCTGGTGCCGCGCGGCGATTTGCTCTCCAAACTAACCGGCGTTGCACTGCTTCTCCTGGGCGCCG
>CBFGLY010000154.1:0-3844 GCA_965649725.1 uncultured Sphingomonas sp. | reverse complement strand
GCTGACCGAGGCGGAGATCGCCTATGCGGGCAAGAAGCTGAAGCCGATCATCTACGAGGACCTGGTGCGGATCGCCGAATATGACGGCGAGCCCGTGGCCTTCATGATCACCATTCCGGACATCAACGAGCTGATCCGCGACTTGAACGGCGAGCTGTTCCCGTTCGGCTGGGCAAAGCTGCTCTGGCGCCTGCGCAAGCCGCGGACGAAGCGGGTTCGGGTGCCGCTGATGGGAGTTTCGAAGAAGCTGCAGGGAAGCCGCCTCGCCGGCCAGCTTGCCTTCATGCTGATCGAGCATATCCGCCGGGCAAGCGTCTCCAAATATGGCGTCACTCACGGCGAGTTCGGCTGGATCCTGGAGGACAATCAGGGGATGATGTCGATCGCCCAGCTGCCCGGGGCGGACATCAATCATACCTACCGGATCTTCGAAAAAGAGCTTTAGGCCAACTCGACCCAGGTCGGGGCATGGTCGGACGCCTTCTCCTCGGCCCGCGCCCATTTATCGACTCCCGCGCCATGCAGCCGGTCGGCGGCCTGAGGCGAGCATAGCAAATGGTCGATCCGGAAGCCTGCGTCGCGCGGCCATGCGCCGGCGGTATAGTCCCAAAAGGTGTACAGCCGGTCCTCGTCCGGGTTGAGCGCCCTTAGCGCGTCGGTCCACCCCTGGTTGACGATGCGCCGGAAGGCCGCCTGGCTTTCCGGCTGGAACAGCGCGTCGCTCGACATGGCGCGTGTCGAGAAAGTGTCGCGGTCCTCCGGGATGACGTTGAAATCTCCGGCCAGCACGGCGGGCTTTTCCTCCGCAAGGATATCGCGAGCCCGCGCCGCGAGGCGGTCCATCCATTTCAGCTTATAATCGAATTTCTCGGTGCCGATCGGATTGCCGTTCGGGAGGTAGATGGATGCGACGATCAGCCCGTCGACCTCCGCCTCGATGTAGCGGCTGTGAGTGTCGTCGGGATCGCCCGGCAGCCCGACCTGGCGGAGTGCCGGCGGCTTGCCCCTCGATAGCACCGCGACCCCGTTGAAGCCCTTCTGGCCATGCCAAACGGCATGATAGCCCGCCGCCTCAATCTCTCCAATTGGAAGCGAATCGTCGGCGCATTTCAGCTCCTGCAGGCAGACGACATCCGGCTGCTCGCGCTCAAGATATTCCAGCAGGCGCGGCATCCGGGCGCGGATTCCGTTGATGTTGAAGGTGACGAGCTTCACTTCAAACCGAAAAGCTGGAGCCGCAGCCGCAGCCGGAGGCCGCGTTGGGGTTGGTCACCTTGAACGCCGCGCCGCCCAGATCCTCGACATAGTCGACCTGGCTTCCGTCGATCAGGTCGAGGCTGACCGGGTCGACCACGAGCGTCACGCCGTCGGTGCTGGTCTGGGCATCGCCCTCCTCCACCTCGCCGAGCGCGAACTTGTAGGAGAAGCCGGCGCAGCCGCCGCCGTCGACGGACAGCCGCAGGATCGGCTCCTTGCCTTGCTTCGAGGCGATGAACGCGACGCGCTTCGCGGCGCTTGGAGTCAGGCTAAGGTCGGTCACGACCGCGAGATAGGGTCGCGGCGCTCCGCCAGCAAGATTAGCGCTTGCCGCCGGCCGGTCCGCCCAGGGCGACCGCGTCCATGGAATGGGTGCCGGCGCCCTTCTTCTGCATGGCGAGCAGATATTCGTTGGACTTCATGAAGGGGATCGGGTTGACGGCACGGCCGTCGATCCGGACTTCATAATGGAGGTGGTTGCCGGTCGAGCGGCCGGTCGAGCCCATGCGGCCGATCTGCTGGCCGCGGACGACCTTCTGGCCGGAGTGGACCAGGATGGCCGACATGTGGCCGTAGCGGGTCTCGATGCCGCGGCCGTGGTCGATCTTCACGAGGTTGCCGTAACCGCCGCTGTTATAGCCGGCGTCGGTGACCACGCCGTCGGCGGTCGCGTAGATGGGCGTGCCATAGGCGGCGGCAAGGTCGATGCCCTGGTGCCGGGCTGCGCGGCCCTGGAAGGGATCGGAGCGGATTCCGTAGCCGGAGGTGAACTCGGCGGTCTTGACCGGCTTGTCCGACGGGACGGCGATCGCGCTGTCGGTGATATTGTCCAGCTTTTTCCAGCTGGTGAACAGCGACTTGAAGGTCGGGTCGGCCTTCGTCGCGGCGTCGAACGGGCCGCCCTGGGCAAGCAGCTTGCCGTCGGCCGGTAGCGTGTAGCCGAGCTTGGCGATGGTTGCCGGGTCGACCTTGGCGCCGGACAGCATCGCTGCAAGCACTTGCTGGCGCTGCTCGATCTGGGCGACGCGGGCTTCGGTCGCGGCGGCGAGGCGGGCAATATCGCTGGGGATGGCGGTGTGGGCGGTAGCGACGGGGGCGGGAGCGATCATCAGGCGGGCGGTTGCAAAAGCGGACCAGGACAGAAGCAGGAGCGTCAGCGCGAGCATCGCCATCTGGACCGGGGCCGAGAGCCGGAACCTGCGCAGGTGGCTTCCGTCGTGGAAAAACAGGTCGCGATCCCGAAATAGCTTGGCCGTCGCGCACGTCGCCTGGGTCATGGGTCCTGAAGCTCCCTAACTCACCAGCACCGGACGCAGCGCGGCCGGCGCATATTCTTCTGGTCGTGGAGCTCCCCAGCCCCGGATAAAAACCGACAGACGATTGCCCACCGCCATCGGCAGGACGAAACTCACTCCGACTGGTTAATCAATTCAACCTTGGGTTCCTCAAGACAGGGTGAACCGTCCGCACCCCACGACGAACGGTGTGGAAAGTTGCGTTAGGTTAGGTTTTTAACGCAAAATTACCGGCAAATGGCGGAAATCCGCCGCGATTCGTCATTTCATCGCCGAATCGTTCTGCCGCCATTTTCCTGCCCGGATTTCCACGCTAGAGCCCTCGGCGGGCCACGCCGTCCCAACGCGGCGCGTGCTCTCTGCAAGGAGAGTCATTTTGTTGACCAAACCAACGGGCCGTCCCGTCCGGCCGTATTTTTCTTCGGGCCCCTGCGCCAAGCCGCCGGGCTGGAACCCCGACCAAATCGACACCAGGATTCTCGGCCGATCGCATCGCAGCGCGCTCGGCAAGGAACGGCTGAAGCTTTGCATCGACCTGATGCGCGATTGTCTTGAGCTGCCCGACACGCATCGCATCGGCATCGTGCCGGGCTCCGACACCGGCGCGTTCGAAATGGCGATGTGGTCGATGCTCGGCGCGCGGCCGGTGACCACGCTCGCTTGGGAAAGCTTCGGCGAGGGATGGGTCACGGACGCGGTCAAACAATTGAAGTTGGATCCGACCGTCATCCGCGCCGACTATGGCCAGCTTCCCGACCTGGCGCAGGTCGATTGGTCCAACGACGTGCTGTTCACCTGGAACGGCACCACCAGCGGAGTGCGAGTCCCCGATGGCGACTGGATCGCCGAGGACCGCGAGGGCCTGAGCTTCGCCGACGCGACGAGCGCGGTCTTCGCCTACGACCTGCCGTGGGACAGGATCGATGTCGCCACATTCAGCTGGCAGAAGGCGCTTGGCGGCGAGGGTGCCCACGGTGTCCTGATCCTCGGCCCGCGAGCAGTTGAGCGGCTTGAGAATTTCACCCCCGACCGGCCCCTCCCCAAAATCTTTCGGCTAACCAAGTCGGGAAAATTGATTGAGGGAATATTTACCGGAGAGACGATCAATACGCCGTCGATGCTGGCCGTCGAGGACGCGATCGTCGCGCTCGAATGGGCCAAGGGTATCGGCGGCCTCAGGGGCATGATCGGGCGCACCGAGGCCAATGCCGCGGCGCTCGACCGGATCGTCGAGGGCCGCAACTGGCTCGGCCATCTCGCCCAGGACCCGGCCAGCCGGTCGAAGACCAGCG
>CBFGLY010000153.1:0-3895 GCA_965649725.1 uncultured Sphingomonas sp. | reverse complement strand
AGGTCGTTGCCGATTTCGTCGCGCTCGTTGACCGAAACCCACAGCGCTCCGCTCCACGGATTCCAGGCGATGCCGACCGGGTTGCGCAGGCCGGCCGCATAGAGCGCCGTGTCGCCGGTCTTCGCGTCGATCCGAAGGACGGCGGCCCGAAGCTTCTCCATCTCCAGCCCATTCTCGCCGACATTGCTGTTCGATCCGACGCCGACGTAGAGATATTTGCCGTCGGGCGAGGCGACCATCGACTTGGTCCAATGGTGGTTATAGCCCGACGGCAGGTTGGCGACGTGGCGCGGCCTTGCGGTCACCTCCGTCTGGCCGGGCTGGAAGGGATAGGCGACGATCCCGTCGGCGTTGGCGACGTAAAGCTCGCCATTGGCCAGCGCCATTCCGAACGGGGAGTAAAGACCGGTGATGAGCGCCGTCTTCATTTCCGCCACACCGTCTCCGTCGGCGTCGCGAAGCAGGCTGATTCGGTTGGGACTGGGGTTGCTTGAGCCGGCCTTCTTCATCAGCATCTTCTGGATGGTGCCGCGCACCGTGCCGCCGGTCTTGTCGGTGCCGGGATTGTCCGTCTCCGCGACCAGCACGTCACCGTTCGGAAGCACCAGCAGCCAGCGCGGATGCTCCAGGTCCCCGGCAAACTCGTTGACCGCGAGACCCTGCGCCGCGGTCGGCATCTTGCCGGCCGGCCAGCCATTGGCCTCGGCGACATTGACGGTCGGGAAGGTCGAGCTCGACGGTGCGACAAGCTTGGGATTGGGGCCGATATAATCGCTGATATCGGCCGCGCCCGGCTCGGCATTGTTGCACGAGGCCAGCAGGAAGGCAGGAAGAAGCAGTATCGCGCGATGGTTCATGACGGCATCCCTGTTGTGTCGGACAGACAACGAATTGCCGGCCCGAAAAGATGCGTTTTTTCCGGCAATCAGCGCCGTCCGCTCACCCGCCAGACGGTGTCGCCAACATCGTCCGCGACCAGCAGCGATCCGTCCCTGGCGATCTGCACCCCGACGGGGCGGCCGAGCGCCTTTCCGCCGATCATGAAGCCGGTCAGGACATCGATCGGCATCCCCGATGGCTGCGCGCCGCCGAAAGGCACGAACACGACCTTGTAGCCGCTGGGCGGATTGCGGTTCCAGCTGCCATGCTCGCCAACGAAAGCGCCGCGAGCGAAGGCGGGGCCGAGCCGCTGACCGGTACTGAAGGTCAGGCCCAAGGCGGCAACGTGCGGGCCCATGGCATAGTCGGGCGGAATGGCGCGCGCGACCAGATCCGGCCGGGGCGGTTTCGGCCGAACGTCGATATGCTGCCCGTAATAGCTGTAGGGCCAGCCGTAGAAAGCGCCCTCGCGAACCGACGTGATGTAGTCGGGGACGAGATCGCTTCCCAGTTCGTCGCGCTCGTTGACGGCGGTCCACAAGGCTCCGCTCCACGGGTTGAAGGCGATGCCGACGGGATTGCGCAGCCCTTCCGCAAACAGGCTGTGAGCGCCGGTCCTGGGATCGATCCGCCAGATGGCGGCCCGGCCCTGTTCCATCGCCATGCCATTCTCGCCGATATTGCTGTTCGATCCGACGCCGACGAACAGCCAGCGGCCGTCGGGCGAGGCGACCAGCGACTTGGTCCAATGGTGATTATAGCCGGAAGGGAGGTCGGTGACCTTGCGCGGCCGGACTGTGATCCGCGTTTCGCCGACGCGGAAGGGGAAAGCGACGAGGGCGTCGGCGTTGGCGACGAACAGTTCATTGCCGATCACCGCCATTCCGAACGGCGAATAAAGACCTTCGACCAGCGGAGTCTTCAGTTCCGCAATTCCATCTCCATCGGCATCGCGGAGGAGCGTGATCCTGTTGGCGCTCGGCACGTCCGACCCGGCCTTCTTCAGGAACATCTTCTGGAAAAAGCCCTTGATTCCGCCCGGGCCGGGGTCGGTGCCCGGGCCCGCCGTCTCGGCGACCAGAACGTCGCCATTCGAAAGGGTGTAGAGCCAGCGCGGATGGTCGAGGCCGACCGCGAAGGCGTTCACGCCCAGACCTGGCGCCGGAACCGGCGTCCGGCCCCTTGGCCAGCCGGTCGCGTCGGCGACTTTGGTGGTCGGGATCAGCGATTTGACCGGGGGCGGGAGCACGGGGCTCGGACCCGTTCCGGCGGCGACTCCGAACCGAGCAGTATCGCCGCACGAACAAAGGGCGAGGAGCGGAAGCGCCGCCACGGCAAGTTTCCAGTGATGCATAGCGAGCCTTTCGGATCGTTGCGCAACGACAACGCCCTGGGCATGGATTCGATGCGTCAGCCGGTGACCGTGGCCTCGTTGCCCTGCGGCTCCGGCGCGTGCAGCCGCATCCGGATCATGCGCCGCGAGTCGGCCTCCACGCTTTCGAAGCGCCAGCCGGACGGATGCTCGACAGATTCGCCTGGCTGCAGGATCCTGCCGGCCAGCAGGAAGGCGAGGCCGCCGAGCGTATCGACCTCATCGTCCTCGGCCACCAGGCGGGCGTCGATGTCGCGCGCCACTTCTTCCAGCTCCACTCTCGCGTCGGCTTCCCACAGGCCTTCGTCGAGCGCTTTGAGCATTCCCGCGGCCTGCTCGTCATGCTCGTCCTCGATCTCGCCGACGATCTCCTCGACGACATCCTCGATCGTGACGAGGCCTTCGGTCCCGCCGAACTCGTCGACGACGATGGCGAGGTGAACGCGCTCGGTCCGCATCCGGGCGAGCAGGTCGAGCACGCCCATCGATTCCGGAACGAACAGCGGCGTTCTAAGCAGGCCTTCGATGGTCCTGGGCCGCGACGCATCTTCCTGAGCCTTGAACACGTCCTTGATGTGGATCATGCCGATGACCTCATCGAGGTCCTCGCCGGTCACCGGAAGGCGGCTGTGCTCGGCATCGGCGAAAGCGGCGACGAGCGCGTCGAAGCCGATGGTCGCCGGTACCGACACGATGTCGCCGCGCGTGACCGCGATCTCGCCGACGCTGCGGTCGCCGAAATGCAGCAGGTTGCGAAGCATCTGCCGTTCGATCGGGGACAGGTCGCCGCGCTTGATCGGCTCGTCCTCGGCCTCGTCGATCGCATCCTCGATCTGGTCGCGGAGCGTCGCTTCGCTATCCTCTCCGAACAGCAAGGCGCGCATCCCGCGCCATAATCGCGAACCGCCCTCGTCGTCGCTACGCGTAGCCATCAGCGATCCCCCGCATAGGGATCGGCAATCCCCATCCGTGCCAGCGCTCTTACCTCGCGCGATTCCATGTCGGCCGCGCTCGCTTCGTCCATATGATCGTAGCCCAGCAGGTGAAGCGTACCGTGGACCATCAGGTGAGCGGCGTGGCGGTCGATCGGAATGGCCTTGTCCGCGGCTTCTTCGGCGCAGACGCCATGCGCCAGGATGATGTCGCCGAGCATCAGCTCCGGGCCGGCGGATACCTCTTCGAGCTCCGCAATCTCTGCCATCGGAAAGGAGAGGACGTTGGTCGGCTTGTCCTTGCCGCGCCATTCGGCGTTGAGGGCATGGACCTCGGCGTCGCTCGTCAGCCGGATCGACAGCTCGACCGGTCTTTCGCCCTGGCCCAATTGCGGGAAGGCGCTCTCGGCGATGGCGGCGGTGGCGGCGGCTCGGGCGAGTTCGTCCCAGCCGGTGCTACTGTCCCATTCCGCGTCGGTATCGATGGCGATGTCGAGCGTCATGGCGCCGTGATCCCCGGCCCTTCGTAGGCTTCGACGATCTTGCCGACCAGCGGGTGGCGGACCACGTCGGCGGCGCTGAACCGCACCGTTGCGATGCGCGGGATCCGCTCCAGCTTCGATACCGCATCCGCGAGCCCCGAGCTGACGCCCGGCGGCAGGTCGGTCTGGTTGGGGTCGCCGCAGATGACCATCCGGGCGCGCATGCCGAA
>CBFGLY010000152.1:0-3912 GCA_965649725.1 uncultured Sphingomonas sp. | reverse complement strand
CGGTCCGCAAGGGCCTTCCCGACGCGCTCGACCTGCTGGTCATCTGCGCCGAGGCCGGCCTCACCGTCGACGCCGCCTTCAACCGCGTCGCCAAGGAATTGGGCAAGGCCTATCCGGAGTTGGGCGACGAGTTCGGCCTGACCGCGATCGAGCTGGGCTTCCTCGCCGAGCGCCGCCAGGCGTTCGAGAACCTGGCCACCCGAGTCGACCTGGACGCGATCCGGGGCGTGGTCACGACCATGATCCAGACCGAGAAATACGGCACTCCGCTCGCCTCGGCGCTGCGCGTGCTGTCGGCCGAGTTCCGCAACGAGCGCATGATGCGCGCCGAGGAAAAGGCAGCCCGCCTGCCGGCCATCATGACGGTCCCGCTGATCCTGTTCATCCTGCCGACCCTGTTCATCGTCATCCTGGGTCCGGCGGCCTGTTCGATCAGCGACAACCTCTTCAAACATTAATCTCCCTTGGGGGAGGGAGCGCCGCCGTCCCGGTCAAACGGGGCGGCGGCGAAATTCGTTTCGGGAACGGATTGGCGCTCGCGGCGGTTGAACCCCTGATTGGCAACTCAGGGGAATGACATGCTGAACTTCACTCCCGACCAGTGGATCATCGTCCTTCTGGTATTCGTCCTCGGGCTTCTGGTCGGCGGATTCCTTTTCTCCGGCGGCGGGCGCAAGTGGAAGCACCGCTACAATAGCGAAGTCGATCGCCGCACCGAGCTGGAGCGGGTCCATGCCGAGCGCGAAAAGGAATGGCGCGAACGCGACAGCCTGCGTGCAGCGGCGCTGAAGGGTGACCGCAACCGCGACGGCGTGGTCGACGAGCGGGACGCTTAGTCAATCCAAACCGCGCTCACATTGAGCTTGTCGAAAGGTGATTTCACCCTTCGACAGGCTCAGGGTGAGCGCTATTGAAATCAGCCCTCGATCTTCGAGAAATCCGCCACCTGGTTCACCGCATGGCGGAAGCGCGCGAGCAGGTTTAGCCGCCGCGCGCGGATCGAACCGTCGGCGTCGTTCACCGTCACCTTGTCAAAGAAGGTATCGATCGGCGCACGGAGAGTTGCCAGCGCCGCCATGGCAGCGGTGAAGTCCTCCGCTTCGACAGCAGCAGCCGCCTTGGGCTCGGCGGCATCGAGCGCGGACACCAGCGCTGCTTCCTCGGCCGGAGCATTAGCGGGCGCCGCCGATCCATGCGCCATCTCGGCCACCGCCGCCGCAATCGCCGGCTCCTCGACCAGCACCAGCGGGTCTTCCTCGCCCGTCTGCGGAATCCCCTGCTCCCCGCGCGAAGCCATGACGCGCGGCAGGTCCCACTTCTCCTTCTTCAGAATGTTGGCGGCGCGCTTGTAGCCAGCGAGGAGGTTGGTGCCTTCTGGCGTTTCCACGAAGGCCTGAAGGGCAGCGACACGGGCGAGCAGGCGCACAAGATCATCCTCATCGCCTAGCGCGAATACGGCGTCGATGAGGTCATGCCGGACGCCAGCTTCCCGCTGTTGGACCTTCAGCCGATCGGCGAAGAAATCGAGGATTTCCGGCGCAGTCCTGTCCAACCGGTGCGCCGGGGCGGCATCACGAAGCTGACCCGCCCGGTTGGCGAGCGATCCGCGCACCGCGTTGGTCAGCCCGAGCCTCAAGCCGTTTCGAACGATCAGCTCGATCGAAGCGATGGCCGCCCTCCGAAGAGCGAATGGATCCTTCGACCCAGTCGGCTTCTGGTCGATCGCGAAGAAGGCGCAAATCGTGTCGAGCTTGTCGGCCAGGCTCACCGCCACCGTGGCCGGTGCAGTCGGCACGTCGTCGCCCTGCCCTGCCGGCTTATAATGGTCGCGAACGGCGTCCGCGACCGCGTCCGGCTCGCCTTGAGCGCGGGCGAGATAGCCGCCGATCACGCCCTGAAGCTCTGGGAACTCGCCGACCATGCCGGTGACGAGGTCGGCCTTGGCCAGCCGCGCCGCGCGTTCCGCCTGATCGGCATCGGCGCCTTTAATAATCCCTTCCTCTACCAGCCAGCGGGCCAGCTTGGCGACCCGTTCCACCTTATGGGCGACGGTGCCCAGCTTCTCATGGAAGACGATTTGCTCCAGCTTCTTCGCCTGCTCCTCAAGCGGGACCTTGAGGTCCTGCTCCCAGAAGAAGCGGGCATCGCTGAGGCGTGCGGCGAGGACGCGTTCGTTGCCCGCGACGATCGCCTCGCCGCCGTCCTTGGCGTCGATGTTGGCGACGCAAACGAAACGCGGTGCGAGTTTTCCCGCGCCGTCACGCATGACGAAATATTTCTGGTTGATGCGGGCGGTGAGCTGGATGACCTCCTCCGGCACATCCAGATATTCCGGATCGAACGAGCCGAGCAGCGGCACCGGCCATTCGGTCAGGCCAGCATTCTCGACCACCAGCCCTTCGTCCTCGACCAGCTCGAAACCGGCCTCCTTAGCCGCCGCGACCGCGCCCTCGCGGACGATCGCCTCGCGCTCTTCCTGGTCGACGATGACGTGGCAGGCGCGCAGCTTTTCGACATAGTCGTTGGCGCTGCCGATGGTGATCTGGCCGGGATGGTGGAAGCGATGGCCGAGCGTCGCGGCACCGCATTCGACCCCGTCGATCTCGATCGGCACGATCTCCTCGCCCAGCAGCGCAACGATCGAGTGCAGCGGGCGCACCCAGCGCAACGAGGAGGTGGATGCGCTTGCCGCTCCCCAGCGCATCGACTTGGGCCAGGGGAAGTCGCGAACGATGCCAGCGACCGCTTCGGCAAGCACATCCGAGGCCGAACGCCCGGCCCGCTCCACTTTCGCGAACCAGACGCCGTCGCGATCCTCGAGCTGGTCCTGCTTCAAGCCGGTCTTGCGCAGGAAACCTTCCAGTGCCTGGGGAGGCGCCGAAGTGCGCGGGCCCTTAAGCTCTTCGCTCACCGCCTCGGTCGCTGCCGGCACGCCGCGCGCGATCAGCGCCAGCCGCCGGGGCGTGGAGTAGGTCGTAATCCCCTCGTGGCTCAGCCCCGCCGCCGCCAGCGCCTCGGCGAACATCCGCGCCAAATCATTGCGCGCCCGCGCCTGCATCCGCGCCGGGATCTCCTCGCTCAGCAGCTCCAGAAGGAAGTCACTATTCATCGACCGAGTCCGTTCCCGTTCGCTTCGAGCAGCATCGAGCGAAGCCGAGATGCGGCCGTCGAAAAGCCTTCTCGACTTCGGTTCTCGACAAGCTCGAACCTGCGCTCGAAGCGAACGGGGCAGTGATAGCTGCTCACGCTTCATACCCCATATGCGCCATCCACGCCCCGCAGGCGCCCTTCGCAAGGTCGCGGACGCGGCCGATGTAGGCTTGTCGCTCGGCGACCGAGATCACGCCCCTCGCCTGCAGCGTGTTGAACACGTGGCTGGCCTTGATCGCCTGTTCATAGGCGGCGATGGGAATGCCTGCCTTCAGGCTGTTCTCGGCTTCCGCCGCGGCCTTCTTGAACAGGTCGAACAGGCTGTCCGTATCGGCGACCTCGAAATTCCACTTCGACATCTGCCGCTCATTTTCCAGGAAGACGTCGCCATAGGTCACGCCGTCGTTGTTGAAGGCCAAATCGAACACATTGTCCTTGCCCTGGATGTACATCGCCAGCCGCTCGAGCCCGTAGGTCAGCTCGCCCGCGACCGGCTTGCAGTCGAAGCCGCCGACCTGCTGGAAATAGGTGAACTGGGTCACCTCCATCCCGTCGCACCAGACTTCCCAGCCCAGCCCCCAGGCGCCCAGCGTCGGGCTTTCCCAATCGTCCTCGACGAAGCGGATGTCGTGCTTCAGCGGGTCGATCCCGATCGCGTCCAGCGAGCCGAGGTATAGCTCCTGCAGATTCTCCGGGCTCGGCTTCAACATCACCTGATATTGGTAATAATGGCCCAGCCGGTTCGGGTTCTCGCCATAGCGG
>CBFGLY010000151.1:0-3924 GCA_965649725.1 uncultured Sphingomonas sp. | reverse complement strand
GAGCCTCTGGATAGAGGCGCTGACTGTCGCCGAATGAATCAGCGCAGTGACGCGCGGATATTGGCCAGTGCCGCATGCAACGCCGCGCGGGCGTCGGGGGGAGAGGCCGACTCCTCCCGGATAGGAAGCGGAACGACCTTCGATCGATCTTCGCCCAGGAAATCGGCGATCCGCGCGACCATCTCGCCCGGCGTCGCGACATCACGCTCGAACAGCCGAACGACCCGAGCGTCGGGCCCGGCTTCGACAAGCGGATCGTCAAGCAGCAGCTCGTCGTCTTCGAAATCCGCGCTATCGAACGCAGCCGGCTCGAAGCTTGCGAAGGCTTCCGCTCGATCGCCCGCCCCGAATCGGCGCATCGCCAGCAAACCGAGCGCCAGTCCGGCCATGCCGGCGGCGGCCGCATAGGCCGGCGACGCGGTCAGGCGCCAGGCCGCCCAACCGGTGGCTGCCGCCAGCGCGGCGGCCGCGACCCAGTCGAGCGCCGTCTCCGCCGGATGTCGAATAGCATGCACTGTCATGGCGCCGTGACTTAGCGCAAAATCCTTGCCAGCCGGTTTAGGCCTGCGCCTCCACCGCCTCGATCACCGCCTTGGTGAAGGCCGGCACGTCGTCCGGCATGCGGCTGGTGATAAGGTTGCCGTCGGTGACGACTTCTTCGTCGACGACGGTTGCTCCGGCGTTCCTCAGGTCGGTTCGGATCGATTTCCAGCTCGTTGCCGTCCGGCCCCTGAGAAGATCGGCCTCCACCAGAAGCCAGGGTCCGTGGCAAATCGCCGCGATCGGCTTTCCGGCGCTGTCGAATTCGCGAATCAGGCCGATCGCATCCTCGTTGCCGCGAAGCTGGTCCGGATTGCCGACCCCGCCCGGCAGGATCAGCGCGTCATAATCCGCGGCGCGGGCATCGACGATCGTGATGTCGGGCTTGATCCGCTTGCCCGGCTCGTCGTGGACGGTGGCCATGATCTCCTCGAGGTCGAGGGAGGCGAGAGTCACCCGGGCGCCTTGATCCACAAGGATTTCGCGGGGGCCGAACAGCTCGCTTTCCTCGAAGCGGTTAGTGGCCATGATCAGGACTCGGGCTTCGTGAATTTTCGGCACTTGGGAACCCTTTTCGCCGCTCGCTGCTTCACCCGTCCAAACGAGGAACGGTCAGCGATGTTGCGTCATTCATCCGACAGCGAGCCCGGCTACACGCGAAAGCGTCACGGCCGCTACTGGCAATATTTCGACGATGAAAAGCGCGTCACCGACCGCGAGGAGATCGAGCGGCTCAACTCGATCGCGCTGCCCCCGGCCTACACCGACGCCTGGTTCTGCAAGGATGCCAACGGCCACATCCAGGCGACGGGCAAGGATGCGCGCGGGCGCAAGCAATATCGCTACCACGCCGATTACCGGGCGAAGCGCGACGCCTCCAAATATGACGGATGCCGGGAATTCGGCGAAGCGCTTCCGAAGCTGCGCAAGCAGGTCGAGAAGGATTTGCGCAAGCGCAAGCTCGGCCGCGAAACGGTGCTGGCCGCCGTCGTCCGCCTGCTCGACAAGGAGCATATGCGCATCGGCAACGAGCAATATGCGAAGGAAAACAAGAGCTTCGGCCTATCGACCCTGCGCTCCCGCCACTTGAAGCGGACCGGCGGCAAGCTGAAGATGCGGTTCACGGGCAAGCATGGCATCGTCCATGAGGCGACGATTACCGACAGCAATCTGAAGCGCATCGTCAAGCATTGCCAGGACCTGCCCGGCCAGATGCTGTTCCAATATATAAATGGCGACGGAGTGCCGCAGCCGATCACCTCGTCGGACGTCAACGACTATATCCGCGAGGCGACCGGGGAGGATTTCACCGCCAAGCATTTCCGCACCTGGGGCGCCAGCGTCATCTTCTTCGAGCAGCTGATGACCAAGGCGGAGCAGGAACGCATCAGCCTGAAGACGGTATTGGAGCCGGTCGCCGAAGCGCTTGGCAACACGCCGACGATGAGCCGCAAAAGCTATGTCCACCCCTGCCTGATCGACGCGCTGCAGGACGATCCGCGCGATCCGCTGAACGGGATGAAGCGCCCCCGCGCCCGCCGCCGCCTGACGAGCGCCGAAACCGGTTTCCTCAAATTTCTCAAGAAAAAGCCGCGCCGGGCCCGCCGCCGCAAGGCCTAGCGCGATTTGCATCTGGCGGCCTGCCCCGCCAAAAGCCCTGCGATGATCACGCTACCCAATGCCAGGCTGGACGTGCGCGACGCTCCCCGTCACGTCGAAAACATCTTCGAATGGACGCTTTCCAATCTCGATCGCCTTGCCATCGGAGCCCTGATCGCGGCCGGCATCGTCGGCGTCATGCTGGTGTTGCGCTGGATCGGGCACCGGATCCTCGCCGACGATCCGGAAGTGCTCGGCTGGAAAGGCATCATCGGCCGCGTCCTCGCCAAAACGACCGTGCTGTTCATGGTCGCGGCGGCGATCGACATCGTCTGCAGCTATGCGGAAATCCCGGCCAAGCTGGCGCACCTCGCCGACATATTCTTCATCATCGCCGCCGCCTTCCAGGCCGCCATCTGGGCGCGGGAGATCATCATCGGAGTGATCCGCGGGCGGGTCGGGGAGGATCCGGGTGCTTCCACGCTCGGCAACGCCATGTCGCTGATCCGCGTGCTGGTCAGCGTCGCGGTGTTCGCCATCGCCATCATCGTCATCCTCGACAATCTGGGCGTCAACGTCACCGCGCTGGTCGCGGGCCTGGGCATCGGCGGCATCGCCATCGGCCTCGCCGCGCAAGGAATCTTCTCCGACCTGTTCGCGGCCCTCGCCATCGTCTTCGACCGGCCGTTCCGGCGTGGCGACACGGTCACCTACGGCACCACCACCGGCACGGTCGAGCGGATCGGCCTCAAGACCACGCGCCTTCGCGGCCGCACCGGCGAGCAGGTCATCATGGCCAACACCAAGCTGCTGGAGCAGGAAGTCCGCAACCTCGGCGACGGCAAGGTGCGGCGGGTCTTCCTGCCCTTCGGCCTGACCTACCAGACTTCGCCCGAGACCCTCGCCCGCCTCGAGGAAATCATTGCCGGAGCCGTCGAGGTGGTGAAGTCGGCCAAGCTGGTCCGCTGCGTCGCGATCCAGTTCGGCCCGAGCTCGATCGACTGCGAGCTGGTCTATGACGACCGCACCATCAACCCGGACAAGCTGGCCGAGCATAAGTCGGAGATCATCATCGGCGTGATGCGCATCTTCGCGCGCGAGAAGATCGACTTCGCCTACCCGACGCAGACCACTTTCACCGCTGCGCCGGACGGCACTTTGGTCATGCCCTGGGCTCCACCGGCGGACTCGAAATAGGCTTGCCGTAGCGTCCGCTTCGCGTCTCTTGCCAGCGTCGTTCGCGCGGGCCTAGACGGAGAGCCTATGCCCTTTGCCAGCCTCGACGAAATCCGCTCGAAAGTCGGCCAGACGGTCGGTGTCTCCGACTGGATCGAAGTCGGCCAGGACCGGATCAACGAATTCGCCGACGCGACCGAGGACCGGCAATTCATCCACACCGATCCTATCGCCGCCGCCAGCCATAGCCCCTTCGGCGGAACGATCGCCCACGGCTTCCTCACCCTGTCGCTGCTGAGCCGGATGGCGGTCGACGCGATGCATGTCCCCGACACGATGAACATGGCGGTGAATTACGGCCTCGACCGCGTCCGCTTCCTCACGCCGGTCAAGGCGGGCAAGCGGGTGCGCGGTCACTTCACGCTGGAGAGCGCCGAAGAAAGGGCGCCCGGCCAGCTGCTCCTCAAACACAATGTCACGGTCGAGATCGAGGGCGAGGACAAGCCCGCCCTCACCGCCCAGTGGCTCGGATTGATATTTGTCTAGTGCTCAACCCGCGCTCACGCTGAGCTTGTCGAAGCGCGAGCGCTAACCCTTCGACAGGCTCAG
>CBFGLY010000150.1:0-3956 GCA_965649725.1 uncultured Sphingomonas sp. | reverse complement strand
ACCACGTCGTGGGCGCCGGCGCGGACCAGCTTGCGGACGAAGGCCAGCGGCGGTTCGTAAGCGGCGGCGATCAGCGGCACCGGCCCTTTCGCCAGCTCCTCGAACCGGGCGATCGATGCCGGATCGTCGCTGTTGACCTGGATCACGCCGGCCGCGGCGCCGACCAGCACCGACGGGTCGATCGACTGCGACGGATCGGCGATGACCAGCTCCAGCGGGAAGCCCGCCGCCTTGGCCCCGACGAGCGCACTCGCCTCGCCCTCGACTCCGGCAAGGAGCAGCCGCACGGGCGCGGGACCGGTGTCGGCCCTCCATTGTGCTGTCGCGCGGTCGGGTGAATGCATACTCATTACAGCCTCAGTTCGAATAGCTTCCGCTGCTGTCCTCGGCGGTCAGCGACGTGTCGAATTCGGGCAGGTTGAAACTTACCAGCCCGAACAGGAAAAGCGGGTTGAAGGTCATGCCGGTCAGCTTGACGGTGACCAGCGGGGAAATGTCCATGCCGCCCGGGTCGCCTGCATAGCCGACGCCGGATCCGCGATACTCGACGATCACCCGGTTGGCGGCGACGCGCGGATACATTGCCTGCATCCGGCCGACGATCGCGTTGAAACCGGCCGTGTTGTAGGTGCCGAGCGAGGGGCAATAGCCATTGGCACTGTTGCAGGTGCAGGTCAGCGTTCCGCTGGGCTGCTTGCATTCGATCTGGCCAAGGGCCGATGCCGCCAGCGGATCGCCCTGCAGATAGGCCACGCCGCCGACGGTCTGTCCGACATATTTGAAGTCGGCCACGCCCTGCGGGATGATCTGCGTGACGATGGCTACGCGCGCGCCGGCCTGGGTCGCCTTCTCCGCCCGATTATATTCCCAGATGAAGCGGCCGGCGTCGATGATCCCGAGCAGCAGCACGATCAGCAGCGGCAGGACCAGGCCGAATTCGGCCGCCGATGCGCCGGACTGATTGCGGAGGAGGCGGACGATGCTCATACGCCGGCCACCGCCGCTTCCTGCCTGGCGTTCAGGGTCGAGCCGATGAAGTTGATGCCGAACGGGGCTAGCAAGGGAAGATGGGTGACCGAAGCGCTCACCTCGACCATCCGGGCGCCGCTCGCCATGTCCTTGTACAGGCCCGAATAGACGACCGATCCGTTGCCCGTACTGCAGCGCGTCGTGACCGTGATGGTCCCGCCCGACCAGTTCGAAAGCTGGTCCGTTCCCCCGGACAGATAGCTCGTGCGGACCAGGTTCTGCGTATCGGTCACCACGGTCCCTCCGGGCGCGGCGTCGCAGGTGGAATAATAGCTGAAATCCTTGCGCGCCGCGAAACGCGCCCCGTCGCGCACCGCCTTGGTCAGGCGATGCTCGTCCATGAAATAATTGCCGACTTCCAGCCCGCCCGCCATGATCAGCAGGAGGAGCGGCGTGACGAGCGCCATCTCCGCCGCCGCCGCGCCGCCGTTGCTCGCCACCAGGCGTCGAAGAGCGCGCATGCTCATCGGATCAGGTAGGGCTTGTCCCTACGAACGAACTGGTTGGTGGTCTGACCGGTGCCCTGGCCCGTATGGCCGATAATCTCGACATAGATATCGCCATAGGTCGTATAGACCTTCTTCGGGCTTCCTCCGTCGTCGCGGTCAACCGACGGCTCGACCAGGAAAACGTCGACCGTGTCCAGCGGATTGACCGGCTTTTTGCCGGACAGACCCGCGCAATTGATGACCGAGACCGGGAACACCCGGCGATCCGGATTGGTGCCGCCCGGGGTCGAGGCCGTCAGGCCCGGCTGGCAAATCGGCTGGCCGTGATCGATATATCCCGACGAGGTGAGGGTTCGCGCCGGCAGCTGCGTCGCCGCGTTGGCCATTTCCCAGCGATAGACCTGGTAGCGCGTCGGATAGCTTCGGGTGACGCCGGCCGGAAGCGGAGCGACCGCCATGATCGTGCTGGTCAGCGAGGTCGGATAAAGTCCGCCCACAGCGCCATTGGTCGTCCCCGCGGGATGATTGACCCGCCAATAGGCGTCGATGTCCCAATCGCCTGTTCCGATCCGGAAATTCGGGGAGGCGGCGGTGCCCCAAAGGGCGCTGCTGGTGCAGTTGGTGCCAGATGCGGAATCCGTAGGATCGCTGAACGCGTGGCAGCGGTCGTGCGGATAGCCCATCGCGTCCGGGATCGTGCCCGTCGGCAAATTGCTGGAGTCAGTCGGACGATAGGGAGCCGAACTGACCCGCCAGCCCTTCGATCCCGCCCCCGAGGCGAGGCCGCAGTTGCCCTTGTTGTAGGGCGAGCCGTGATCGATCACCACGTCCTTGCGGCTGTTGAGCGAAGGTGCGCATTTGCTCTGTGCGAAGCAGCCGATGCTGTCGCCGCTTTCATACAAGTCGAAACGGGTGTTGAATTCGTTGATGACCGCGGTGAGGCCGCCGGTCTCGGTGCTGGGCGTAGTCACGTCGACGCATTCGAACGTGCTGGTCGAATAGCCCATCACCTTGGCCAGGTCCGCGGCGCCCGCGCCGACGTCGAGGAAGCCGAAATCGCCCGGCGCCCATGACCCGCCGCCGCCGGTGCCCTTCAGGGCGATGCCCTTACCGACGAAATTGTTGATGTCGTAGGACGCGCCCGACGGGTTGCACATCATCATCGGCGGTTCCTTGCAGATCGCCGAGCTTTGCCCGGCCACTGCTTCCGCCGTGACCGTCCCGCTGGTCAGGGCGCCGACGACCGGCGTCAGCGCAAACTTTGCCGTGCGCCCGCCGATCCGGACCCAGACCGTGCGGGCGTCCGTGTCCAGAGTGGTGACGGTGCACGCTGCCGCGGTGTCCGCCTTGCTGTCGTCGAAGGCGCTGCAGAACGTCAGGGTCAGGCCGCCGATGTTGCTGGCCGAACCGTCGTTGGCGAACAGGGTCTGGTTGGAAACCAGATTGTTCGCCGCCGCGGTGGCCCGGGCGATCGCTCCGGCCTGCTTGTCGAGTTGCGTCGCGGCCGCCAGCGCGGCCTGGTCGGCGGCGTTCTGCATTTCGGTGTCGAGGCTTGCCAGCCGGGCATAGTCGAAGGCGATTCCGCCGGCGCCGATCAGCGCGAACAGGGAGAGGGCGACGGTCGGTGCGACCGCGCCCCTATCGTTTCCCCCCATTCTGCCGATGTGACGTTTCATCCCGCATTGTCCTTATTGCGGTCCGCTGCTTCCGCCCGCGCTCGAACCTCCGCTGGCCGACTGGATCTGGACCGGCTTGGTCGCGCCTTCGCGGTAGCGCTTGGTTGCCTTGGCCCCATGTTCGCCGCTGTCGCCCGGCTTGGCCCCGTCTTCCGGATAGACCGGGTCGGGATCGACCGTCTGGATCGCCATGTCGTAGCGCAGCGTTTCGCCGAAGCCCGGATCGACCGGCGCGCACGCCGCGGCCAGGAGCATCGCCGCGCCCGCGGCAACCCATTTCAGCTCAGAGCGCATGGCCATAATCCTTTTCCAATTTGGTCGGGTCGAGCGCAGCCATTCCGCCTCCGCCGGGCACCACGACCTGCGGCTGCGGCATTTCGCCGACCGGCCGGGCGACCGGCGACGGCTGGGCCGGGGCGAGCGGGTTGACCCCGACGCCGCTGTCGGTGCGTCCCAGCAGGAACAGGTCGGCTTCGTCCGGCGGCGTGACCCGGTCGGTCGGAAGGCGCATCGCGGCCGCGCGGACCGGCCTGACCAGGCGCGGCGTGACGATGATCACCAGCTCGGTCTCTTCCTTCTGGAAGTTGCTCGAGCGGAACAGCGCGCCGATGATCGGGATCGAACCCAGGATCGGGAACTGCCGCACCGTGTCCTGGAAATCGCGGCGGAGCAGACCGGCCATGGCGAAGCTCTCGCCATCGCGAAGCTCGACCGTGGTCTTGGCCCGGCGGGTCTGGAGGCCCGGAACGCGAAGATTGTTGATGACGATCGACGCGGTCGGGTCGATCGAGCTCACTTCCGG
>CBFGLY010000149.1:0-3970 GCA_965649725.1 uncultured Sphingomonas sp. | reverse complement strand
GCTGACGCTGCCCGCCGAAACGCGCGACCGGGCTGGCAAGGGAGCCTCCCGTGCATTGCGTCGCGAAGGCCGGGTCCCCGCCGTGGTTTACGGCGACAAGAAAGAGCCGCTGTCGGTGCATGTCGAGGAGAAGCTCCTCAGCAAGATGCTGTCGACCGGCCACTTCATGAATTCGGTCGTGATGATCGAAGTTGGCGGCAAGCCTAACCGGACGCTGCCGAAGGCGGTCGACTTCCACCCGGTGACCAGCCGGCCGATCCACGTCGACTTCCTGCGCATCGGCGAGCACAGCAAGGTCAACGTCAACATCCCGGTCCGCTTCGACAATGAAGAGGCCTCGCCGGGCCTGAAGCGCGGCGGCGTGCTCAACGTCGTCCAGCACGAAATCGAGCTGATTTGCGACGCGGCCGAGATCCCGGACGAGCTTCACATCGACCTCACCGGCCTCGACATCGGCGATTCGATCCACATCAGCCAGGTCTCCCTGCCCAAGGGTGCCAAGGCGGCGATCGAGGACCGCGACTTCACCGTCGCCACCGTCGTCGCTCCGTCGGCGATGAAGGCCGAAGAGGAAGAGACTGCGCCTGAGGGTGAAGTCCCGACCGTCGGCGACGAAGAAGCCGAAGGCGAAGGCGAAGGCGGCGAAACCCCCGCGGAGGGCGGCGAGGAAGCCTAGGCTTCTTTTTCCGAACCGAACATGGAAAGCGCCCATCCTGGCCTCCCAGGGTGGGCGTTTTTTATTGGGCGCTCAGGTCCGGATTTCGCTCGAAGCCAACCTGACCACCTCGCGATCGTCATCGCTGAGCAGCGGGTTCCAGGCATCCAGGATCAGGATGACCCGCGGTTCCTCGCTGTCGTTCCAAGCCTCATGCTCGATCGTGTCGTCGAACGCCCAGGCCGTGCCGGGCACCCACTCCCGGGTTTCGCCGCCGACGCGGAAACCGCAGCCGTCCGGGACGATCAGCGGCAAATGAACGATCGCCCTGGTATTGGTCGTCCCCGTGTGCGGCGGGATTCGAGTTTTCGGCGCCAGCACGGAGAACATCACCGCCGGAGCCTTGCCTGGCACATCGCACATCGGCAGCCGCTCGAGCAGCTCAACGGTCTTGGGGCAACGGGCGCAATTCTCCTCGTTCTTCGCCCCGTTGGTCCACAGGAAAAACGCGTTCCATTTGTCCGACCGGTTGAGCT
Source organism: uncultured Sphingomonas sp. (assembly GCA_965649725.1). GTDB lineage: Bacteria > Pseudomonadota > Alphaproteobacteria > Sphingomonadales > Sphingomonadaceae > Sphingomicrobium. Next base: position 2,779 of record CBFGLY010000149.1, on the reverse strand, counting down.
CCCGCCACTGGTTGACGGGTTGGCTCGGGTCGAACTGGACATAGGGCTGGAATCCCTCGGCCTCGTCACGCCACAGGCTGAGGAACTCGTCGCGGACGGTTTCCCACGACGCTTCCAGATCCCCAAGCCAGGGCGTCAGCTCGCGCGGGAAAAACTCGTATGCCGGAAGGAAAGGAAAGTGCGGCCCGGTCGGCTCGCAGGAGTAAATTTTCCGCAATCCGCAGATCTGGTCGAGATAGGCGCGTGCGCCGGGACCGCTGGCGCGCTCGGCCAGCCCCGGCATCTTTTCCAGGCGAGCTCGCCGCTCCATACCTTCGCGCTCGACCAGGTCGCGGCCATGAGCGAGCGCCGCGTCGAATTCCGCCGGCAGGCCCCCGCTATTGGGAAGCGCCTGGAACAGGGCGCGGTAGGTGCGCAGGGCGTCGTCGTTCAGCCCCATATCCTCCTGCAACCGCGCCTTCCGGAGCAAGGCCGACAGCATATAGGGATCGCACTGCAAGGCGCGGTCGAGCGATTCGAGGGCCTTGTCCTTCTTGCCGATATTCTCGAGCGCGGTCGCAAGGTTCAGGTGGAGCGGCGCTCCCGCAGGGTCGGCCGCGACGGCCCGTTCCAGCACGCCGGCCGCCTCGGCGCTTCTGCCCGACGCCATCAACACCACGCCCAGCAGGTTCAGCGGCGCCGGGCTTCCCGGCGCGATCCGCGTCGCCTCTTCCAGCCAGGCGGTCGCGCGGGCGAAATCATTGGCCCTGAATGCCTGGCTAGCCTGGGCCATCAACTGTTGAACGCGCTGGTCCATCCGCCTTCAAATACCGCGCTTGCCCGCCATTTCCATCCCGCCGCCTTGCCGGACGCTCAATTTTGCGGAAGGTGGCGGCCATGCAGATCTGGGCAGGCCTCGGCAATCCTGGCGCGCAATATGCGCTTCACCGGCACAATGTCGGCTTCATGGCGGTCGACGCCATTGCCGAGGTGCATGGTTTCGGACCCTGGCAGAAGAAGTTCCGCAGCCTCGTCAGCGAAGGCCGCATTGGGCGGCACAAGCTGCTGCTGCTGAAGCCCCAGACCTACATGAACGACAGCGGCGACGCGGTTCAGCAGGCCCTTCGCTTCTACAAGCTGGACGAAGAGGCGCTCACCGCCTTCCACGACGAGCTCGACCTCGCCCCGTTCAAGGTGAAGGTTCGGGTCGGGGGCGGCCTTGCCGGGCATAACGGACTGCGCTCGATCAATGCCTCGCTCGGCCCCGACTTCCGCCGCGTGCGCATCGGCATCGGCCACCCCGGGCCTGGGCAGAAGGAAAAGGTCACGCCGCACGTCCTCGGCAATTATGCCAAGCGCGAGATGGAGCCGCTTGCCGACATGCTCGGCGCCATCGCCGCGGAGGCATCGTGGCTGGCAGACGGCGACGACGTCCGCTTCATGAGTGACGTCGCGCTCAGGTTGCAGCAGGAGTAGCATTTCCCGCCGGGCGGCGAGCCTGCCCCGGAATCATGTCCTCGGTCAGGCCATTGCGCTTCATCGCCTCGGCGGCCATCGCCTGAAACCGCGGATGATCGCGCAGCGAGTCCAGGTCTGGATCGGCGACCATCGTCAGCGTCAGGCTCCGGCTCTGCCGCGCCACCATCGGTTCCAGCATGTCGAGCGCGCCGTCGATGTCGCCCACCCAGCTGGCCAGCATGCAGGCGAAATTATAGGGCATGTTGATGTTGTCGGGGTCGACGACCATCGCGCGCTCGATGCGCTCCTTCGCTCGATCCAGCTCGCCCAGGATGGTGAGCGCGCCCGCACTGACGCCCAACGCGGATGCATTGAGACTGTCCTGGGCAAGCGCCCGTTCGCTTCGTTCGAGCATGCGACGCGCAATCGCCGGTTTTTGATCCATCCTTCCCTGCGCCTGGGCGCAGGTGAGAAGCATCATGCAAGAATGAAAATCATTTTCGTCCAGTGACGCGGCAAGTTCGTAGTGCCCCTTGGCTTCGTCGACACGGCGAAGCTGCATCATCAGCCGCGCGGCTTCGCGGTTTGCTTCCCAACTATCAGGCTCGATCTCCAGGGCTCGCCGGATTTCGGCTTCCGCGACATCGAATTCGCCCTGTTCGGCATGGTGCCGTGCGCGGACGCTGCGCGCCGCCGCCAGTGCCGGATTCAGCTTTAGCGCTTCCTCGGCCGCGGCGAGCCCGTCATCGACGTCGCGCCCGTGATGATAACGCAGGCTTGCCTGCGCGACGGCGAGCAGGGCCCATGCCTGGGCATATTTTGGATCGAGCCCGATCGCTCGCTGGGCGGTACGGATCACGATCTCGTCGCGCCTCACGTCCCCGTAATTGCCCGACACCCAAAGCTGCCGGGCCATCAGGTAGAGATTATAGGCTTCGACGTTCGTCGTTCCCCGATCCTCGATCGCCTTCTTCTCCTCGGGGAGCAGCTTGACCTTGAGCGCGTCGACGATCGCCTTCGAAATCTCGTCCTGGATCGCGAAAATATCGGTCAGCTCGCGATCGTAGCGTTCCGCCCAGACATGACCTCCGGATTTCCCGTCGATCAGCTGCGCCGTGATCCGCACCCGCCCGCCGGCCTTGCGCACGCTGCCTTCCAAAACGTGGCTGACCCCCAGCTTCTTGGCGACGTCGCTGACGTCGACCGACTGGCCCTTGAACATGAAGGCCGTGTTTCGAGCGATCACTTCGAGCGCCGAGACTTTCGACAGGTCGGTCGTAATGTCTTCGCTGATCCCGTCGCTGAAATATTCCTGCTCGGCATCGCCGCTCATATTGGCGAA
>CBFGLY010000148.1:0-3978 GCA_965649725.1 uncultured Sphingomonas sp. | reverse complement strand
GAAAAGCTGACCGACCCCGACGACCCCGTCTCGCGCGTGCTCCGCAAGGAATGCACCTTCCACATCGTCCCGAACATGAATCCGGACGGATCGCGCCGCGGCCATTTGCGCACCAACGCCGTCGGCATCAACCTCAACCGCGAATGGCATGCCCCGTCGGCCGAGAAGAGCCCTGAGGTGCTGTGCGTCCGCAACGCGATGGACGAGGCGCCGCCCGTCTTCGCGATGGACGTCCATGGCGACGAGGCCATTCCCGCCAACTTCCTCGCCGGCTTCGAGGGCATCCCCTCGATCACCGAGCGCCAGACCCGCCTGTTCCAGCTGTTCAGCGAGAATCTCGAGCGCATCTCGCCCGATTTCCAGACCCGCAAGGGCTATGAGATCGCCAAGCCGGGCGAGGCCAACATGTCGATGTCGACCACCCAGCTCGCCGAGCGGTTCGGCGCCGTGTCGATGACTCTGGAAATGCCGTTCAAGGACAATTTCGACCTTCCCGACGACGTCTATGGCTGGTCGCCGGAGCGGTCGAAATATCTTGCCGGGGCCTGCCTCGACACGCTCCACTCGATCCTGCCCGAGCTGAAGAAGAAGGGCTGATGCCGACGCTGGTCCTCCTCCGCCACGGCCAGTCGCAGTGGAACCTGGAGAACCGCTTCACCGGCTGGTGGGACAGCGACCTCAGCGACAAGGGGATCGCCGAGGCGCGCGAGGCCGGCCGGCTGCTGGCGGACAAGCGCTATGACTTCGACCGCTGCTTCACCAGCGTCCAGACCCGCGCCATCCGGACGCTCCACCTCGTGCTTCACGAGATGGCCCGGCTGTGGCTTCCCACGACCAAGGATTGGCACCTCAACGAGCGCCATTATGGCGGACTCACCGGCCTCAACAAGCAGGAGATGATCGACAAGGTCGGGGCCGAACAGGTCAAAATCTGGCGGCGAAGCTTCGACATCCCCCCGCCGCCGCTCGAGGCCGGCAGCCCTTACGCCGTCGCCGGCGACCGCCGCTATGCCGGCGTGACGGTTCCCGACAGCGAGAGCCTCAAGGACACCATCGCCCGCGTCCTTCCCTATTTCGAAGCAGAGATTGCGCCGGCCCTGCGCCGCGGCGAGCGGGTCATCATTTCCGCCCACGGCAATTCCCTCCGCGCGCTCGAAAAGCATTTGTCGAACATCGCGGATGACGAGATCGTCGGCCTGGAAATCCCGACCGGCCAGCCGATCGTCTATGAGCTGAATGAGGATTTGTCGGTCAAGGACCGGTTCTACGCGTCCGAGCGCTAAGCCGCGGCCTTGACCCGGTACATCGCCTTGTCGGCCCTCGCGAGGACGGTCGCCGGCGTGTCGCCTTTCTCGATCAGGGTCACTCCGATCGCCACCGACAGCGGCATCGGCGAATCTTCGTAGAGGAAATCCTCCGCCGCGATCGTATCGACCAGCCGCTCGGCGGTCTCCAGCGCGCTCGCCTCGTCGGCATGGTCGAGCAGGATGCAGAATTCGTCGCCGCCGAGACGGGCGACGCAATCGTTGGCCCTGGTGCCGGCCAGCAGGTTTTCCGCCACCTGCAATAGGGCCGCGTCGCCGCCGCCATGGCCGAAGCTGTCGTTCAAGATCTTGAGGTCGTCGAGGTCGACGAACAGGACGGCCGCCGGGGTCCCGTGCCGTTCGTGCCGGGCGATCATCCCTTCCAGCTCGCGAAGCATTCCGCGCCGGTTGGCAAGCGGCACCAGCGCGTCGCGGTGGGCCAGCTGGTCGAGCTCGTCGACGCGGGATTCCAGGTGCGCGACCATTGCGCGAAGGCGCGCAATTTCCTCGGCCATGGCCGCGGGATCGCGGCTTTCAAGCGACACGTCGTGCATGTTCATTCCCCGCTGAACATATGCGGCATAGTCGAAAAGGGCCCGAATGTGGATAACTCATTTGTCCTTGTCCCGGATTGCGCCAGTCGCTTTCCCTCTTTAAGCCGCCCTTTTTGAAGGTCCTGAGGCAGGAACAAGCATGGCCGACCCGCTCATCGGGATCATCATGGGCAGCACATCGGACTGGGAAACGATGCGCCATGCGGCGACAACGCTCGAACAGCTTGGCGTGGCCCATGAGACGAAGGTCGTCTCCGCCCATCGCACTCCAAAGCGTCTCTACGATTACGCCCACGGCGCCAGGGATAGAGGGCTGAAGCTGATCATCGCCGGTGCCGGCGGGGCGGCGCACCTGCCGGGCATGGCCGCCTCGATGACCGAGCTTCCGGTGCTCGGCGTGCCGATCGAGAGCAAGGCGCTGAAGGGCATGGATAGCCTTCTGTCGATCGTCCAGATGCCCGCCGGAATCCCGGTCGGGACGCTCGCGATCGGGCAGGCGGGCGCGGTCAACGCGGCGCTGCTGGCGGCGGCGATGCTCGCCAACGGCGACGAGGCGCTCGGCCAGCGCCTTGCGGACTGGCGGGCCCGGCAGACAGAGGCGGTTCCCGAAAAACCGGAATGAGCTTCGCGCCCGGCTCCACCATCGGAATCATCGGCGGAGGCCAGCTTGGCCGGATGATGGCCATGGCGGCGGCCCGCCTCGGCTATCGCTGCCACATCTTCGATCCCCACGAGAGCCCTTGCGCGGCCGAGGTATCCGGCAAATTCACCCGCGCCGCCTTCGACGACGTCGACGCGCTCCGCCGCTTCGGCGAGCAGTGCGACGTCGTCACCTATGAGTTCGAGAATCTGCCGGTCGAGCCCCTGTCCGTCCTGGGCAACAAGCTTCGTCCCGGCACCCGCAGCCTCGCCGTCGCCCAGGACCGCGCGGAGGAAAAACGCTTCGTCGAAAGCACCGGCGCCCGCGTCGCCCCCTGGCGCGCGGTCGACAGTCTCGACGATGTCAGGGACGCGGTCGCCGAGCTCGGCGTTCCGCTCGTCCTCAAGACTCGCCGCTACGGCTACGACGGCAAGGGCCAGGCCTGGGTTCGGTCGGCCGGGGATGCCGAAACCGCCTGGGAGGAAATCGGCCGCCAGCCCGCCGTCGCCGAATCCGGGATGAGCTTCGAAGCGGAGTTCAGCGTCGTCCTCGCCCGCTCCGCAGACGGCACCTCCAGTGCCTTTCCGCTTGCGCGTAACGAGCATGAAGACGGAATCCTGCGCAGCTCGACCGTCCCCGCCGGTCAGCCGATCGACGCGCTTGCCGAGGGGGCCGTGGACGCAGCCCGGGCCATCGCCGACGCGCTGGGCCATATCGGCGTGCTGACGGTCGAATATTTCGCCTGCGCCGAGGGCGCCATCGTCAACGAGATCGCGCCCCGCGTGCACAATAGCGGCCATTGGACGATCGAGGGCGCCAGGACCTCCCAGTTCGAGCAGCACCTGCGCGCCATCCTCGGCCTGCCGCTCGGCGATCCCGGACTGGTCGCGGCCGGCGCGACCATGGAAAATCTGATCGGCGCGGAGGTCGAGCGCTGGCAAGACATCGTGGCCGATCGAGAAGCCGCGCTGCACCTGTACAACAAGGGCGAGGCCCGGCCCGGCCGCAAGATGGGCCACGTCACCCGCCTCCTTTGATCGGCATTTAAACGGGCAAGCTCCGCGCTTGACGGGAACGAACAGGAAGCTGCGGAATTGATGGCAGCAGCCGGGCATTTGGAGTGGTCCGATATGCAGCCTGCGACCCTGCTGGTCGTCGAAGACCAGCCGCTTTTGGCCGAGTTCATGACGGTCGTTGCCGAAGACGCCGGATGGACCGCGATGTCCGCCACCACCGCCGACCAGTTCGAGCGGGAGATGGAGCAACGCCATCCCGACGCGATCGCGCTCGACCTGGCGATGCCGGACCGCGACGGGATCGAGCTGCTGCGCTATCTCGTGAAGCAGGGGTTCGACGGAAAGCTGATGATCGTGTCGGGCTGCGACGCGCCGGTGATCGAAGCCTCCGGAGCGCTCGCCCAGCAGCATGGCCTCAACATGGTCGGCTGCTACCAGAAGCCGCTTACCGCCCAGGCATTCAC
>CBFGLY010000147.1:0-4047 GCA_965649725.1 uncultured Sphingomonas sp. | reverse complement strand
TGAATGACGCGCGACAAGGTTTCGACGCTGCTCCTGTTCGGCGCCACCGGCGACCTGTCGCACCGGATGCTGCTCCCTTCGCTTTACGGGCTTCATTCCGACGGCTTGCTGCCCGAGGACTTCAGGATCGTCTGCACGTCGCGCAGCAAGCTCAATGACGAACAGTTCCGCGAAACCGTCGTCGAGGCTTTGAAAGAGCATGTTCCCGCCAGCTTCTACGATCCGAAGACCGCCTTGGTCTTCTCGCGCCGCCTCACTTACGTGCCGATCGACGCGACGAAGCCGGAAGATTTCAAGCGGTTAAGTGACAAGGTCGATCCCGATGCCGGCGTCGCCATTTTCCTGTCGACGGCACCGTCATTGTTCGAGCCGACGATCGAGGGGCTGATCGGCGCGGGCCTGACCGGCGACCGGGTGCGCCTGGCGCTCGAAAAGCCGCTCGGCTCCGACCTGGCATCGAGCCGGGAGATCAACGACGCGGTCGCGCGGGCCTTCCCCGAAGAGCGGACGTTTCGGATCGACCATTATCTCGGCAAGGAAACGGTCCAGAACCTGCTGGCGCTGCGCTTCGCCAATTCGGCCTTCGAGCCGCTGTGGAACGCCGCCCACATCGATCACATTCAGATCACAGTGGCCGAGACGATCGGGCTCGAGGGGCGGGGCGATTATTACGACGGCGCCGGCGCGCTTCGCGACATGGTCCAGAACCATATGCTGCAGCTGCTCGCGCTGGTCGCGATGGAGCCGCCCGCTGATTTCGACGCGACCGAGATTCGCGACGAGAAGGTGAAGGTGCTGCGCTCGCTCCGCCCGATCCGCGCGGAGGATGTCCCGAACCATGTCGTCACCGGCCAATATGGCGCCGGTGCGATCGGCAGCGAGCCGGTCAAATCCTACGCCGAGGAACTGGGACGTGAATCCGCTACCGAGACCTTCGTCGCGCTGAAGGCGCGGGTCGAAAATTGGCGCTGGGCCGGGGTGCCTTTCTACCTTCGCACCGGCAAGCGCATGGCGGAACGCAAGACCGAGATCTTCATCCAGTTCAAATGCGTGCCCCATTCGATGTTCGCCAAGCGGGGCGCGAAGACCGCGCCCAACAAGCTCGTCATCTCGATCCAGCCGGAGGAGAATATCCGCCTGCTGGTGATGGCCAAGACGCCCGGCCTCGACCGCAAGGGCATTCGGCTGCGCGAAGTGCCGCTTGATGTCGGCCTGCGCGACGCCTTCGCCGACACTCGGCGGCGCATCGCCTATGAGCGGCTGTTGCTTGACCTCATCGACGGCGACCCCACCTTGTTCGTGCGCCGCGACGAGGTCGAGGCGCAATGGCAGTGGATCGATGGAGTTCGTGCCGCCTGGGAGGAGGCCGGCCTCACACCGAAGAGCTATGGGGCTGGAAGCTGGGGCCCGTCGTCGGCGGTCGCGCTGACCGAGCGGGACGGAGTGCAGTGGCATGAGTAAGCTCGACCCCCGCGTCGCGGCGGTCACCGATCGGATCATCGACCGCTCCCGGCCGACGCGGAAACGCTATCTCGACCTGATGAGCGAAGAGGCCGAGCGCGGGATCGACCGGCCGCGCCTTAGCTGCGGCAATTTCGCGCACGGCTTCGCCGCTTCAGGCGAGGACAAGGACGCGATCCGGCACATGCGCGGGCCCAACATCGCGATCGTCACCGCCTACAACGACATGCTCTCCGCGCATCAGCCCTATGGCCGCTATCCCGAGCAGATGAAGATTTTCGCCCGGGAGGTCGGCGCCACGGCGCAGGTCGCGGGTGGAACCCCTGCGATGTGCGACGGGGTGACCCAGGGGCAGCCGGGCATGGACCTGTCGCTGTTCAGCCGCGACGTGATCGCGCTGTCGACCGCCGTCGCGCTCAGCCACGGAATGTTCGACGGCGTGGCGATGCTGGGCATTTGCGACAAGATCGTGCCCGGCCTGCTGATCGGCGCGCTTCGGTTCGGGCATTTGCCGGTGCTGCTGGTGCCGGGCGGGCCGATGCCGTCGGGCCTCGCCAACAAGGAGAAGCAGCGCGTCCGCCAGCTCTATGCGGAAGGCAAGGTCGGCAAGGAGGAGCTGCTCGCGGCGGAGTCCGCTTCCTATCACGGGGCCGGCACCTGCACCTTCTACGGCACCGCCAACAGCAACCAGATGATGATGGAGCTGATGGGGCTGCACATCCCGGGCGCCGCCTTCGTCAATCCGGGGACGCCGCTCAGGCAGGCGCTGACCCGGGCCGCGGTCCATCGCGTCGCGGCGCTTGCCGCGGCCAATGAGCGGCCGCTCAGCCAGGTCATCGACGAGCGGGCGATCGTCAATGCCGCGGTCGGGCTGCTCGCCACGGGCGGCTCGACCAACCATGCCATCCACTTGCCGGCGATTGCGCGGGCGGCAGGGATCGTCCTCGACTGGCAGGATTTCGACGAGCTTTCGAAAGCCGTCCCGCTGATCGCGCGAGTCTATCCGAGCGGCTCGGGCGACGTGAACGATTTCCACCATGCGGGCGGGATGGCCTTCACGACGCACACGCTGCTGGAAGCCGGGCTGTTGCATGGCGACATCCTGACCGCCGGCGCGGATCAGTTCGCGGCCTATGCGACGAACCCCCGGCTGGACGGCGAGGAACTTAGCTGGCAGCCGGTCGAGGCGAGCAGCGATCCCGAAATGCTTCGCCCGGTCGCCGATCCCTTCCTTCCCGACGGCGGGATGCGGCTGGTTACCGGCAATCTCGGTCGCGCGATCTTCAAGACCAGCGCGGTGGTTCCCGAGCGCTGGACGACCGAGGCGCCGTGCCGGATCTTCTCCGATCAAAACCAGGTGCTCGACGCTTTTGCGGCGGGCGAGCTCGACCGCGACGTGGTCGTCGTCGTCCGCTTCCAGGGGCCGCGCGCCAATGGAATGCCGGAATTGCACAAGCTGACGCCGCCGCTTGGCGTGCTGCAGGACAAGGGCTTCAAGGTGGCGCTCGTCACCGACGGGCGAATGTCCGGCGCCAGCGGCAAGGTGCCGGCCGCGATCCATTGCTCGCCGGAAGCCATCGACGATGGGCCGATCGCTCGGCTTCGCGACGGAGACGTCATCCGGCTGTGCGGCAATGGCGGAACGCTCGAGGCGGTCGGAGTCGACCTCGACGCGCGCGAACCCGCGGATCCGCCCGGACCGCCGATGGGCACGGGCCGCGAGCTGTTCGCCTTCATGCGCGCCAGTGCGAACAGCGCCGAACTCGGCGGCTCGGCGATGCTCCACGCGATGAGCGAGCTTACATGACCATCGACGCGATCATGCGCATGGCGCCGGTCATTCCGGTGCTGACCATCGAGGAAGGAATCGATGCCGTCGGGCTGGCCGAAACGCTGGTCGAGGCGGGGCTTCCGGTGATCGAGGTGACGCTTCGAACGCCAAGCGCACTCGACGCGATCCGCGCAATGTCTTCCGTCAGCGGCGCGGTGGTCGGGGCCGGAACGGTGCTCGACGAGGCGCAGCTGGCGCAGGCAATCGACGCCGGTGCAAAGTTCATCGTCTCGCCCGGCCTGACCAACCCGCTGGCGCTCGCAGCCCGGGATACGGCCATTCCTTTCCTCCCGGGCGTGGCGACGGCGAGCGACATCATGCGCGGGCGAGACCTCGGCATCGACCGGTTCAAATTCTTCCCGGCGGAGGCGGCCGGGGGGTTGCCGGCCTTGGCATCGCTCGCGGCGCCGTTCGGTGACGCCCGCTTCTGCCCGACCGGCGGAATCACGGAAGAAAATGCGCCGCATTGGCTTGCTCACCCGTCGGTGCTTTGCGTCGGCGGAAGCTGGATCGTTCCGGCCGGAGAACGCGATCTCGCCGCCATCGCCACCCGCGCTCGCTCAGCGGCGGCGCTCAGGGAATCGCGGGCGTAACGAAACCTCGCGCGTCGCTTCGACGTTGGAAGCGCGAATGTATCAGCCCAAACCCACTCCACGCGACCGCGCCGCGACGATTGCCCTTGTCCTCCTGATCCACGCGGGGCTGGCCTTCGCGCTGATCAACCTGTCGGGGCCGGTCCGCGAGGCTTTGCCGCA
>CBFGLY010000146.1:0-4061 GCA_965649725.1 uncultured Sphingomonas sp. | reverse complement strand
ACGATATCGAGACCGTCTTCCTGATGGCCGACGTCTCGCTTCAGCCGATCGCGTCAAGGCTGGTGAAAGAAATCGCCGTCTATGGCGGATGCATCGACAAGTTCGTGACGCCCGCGGTGGCCGCGGATGTTGCCGCGAAGCTGAAATAGCGCTGGCGAAGCCGGGCCGGCTGTAATAGGCGCTTCTCGCGCCTGGGGTTGGGGAGTGATGATGAACAAGAGCCTGATTGCGTTGCCTTTTCTGGCCGCCACATTGATTGCCGCCAAGCCCGCGCCGCTGCCCGAGCCGGTCAAGCCCACGGTCTCGCTGGTCGCGCCGGCCGAAGTGGCCGCCGATCCGGCCAATCGCTGGACGCTGGAGCTGTCCAACGGCGGCAAGGTCGTGATCCAGTTGCGCCCCGACGTCGCGCCCGGCACCGTCTATCGAATCCAGCAGCTGACCGCCTCGGGCTTCTACAATGGGCTTCCGTTCCACCGCGTCATTCCCGGCTTCATGGCCCAGGGCGGCGATCCCAAGGGCACCGGCGAAGGCGGCTCGCCGCTCCCGGACCTGACCGCCGAATTCAACGACCTGCCCCATCTTCGCGGCGTCGCGTCAATGGCGCGGGCAGAGGAGCCGAATAGCGCCAACAGCCAGTTCTTCATCATGTTCGCGCCGCGCTTCAGCCTGGATCACAAGTATAGCGCGTTCGGACGAGTGATCGAGGGGATGGGCGCGGTCGACACCATCGCCGTCGGCGAACCTCCGGCCGAGCCGACCCGGATCGTCCGCGCGAGCATCGGCGGTCCTCTGCCGGCCCCGCCCGCGGTCGCGGCGGCAACCGAAGCAGCGCCTGCGCCCGCGCCCGCGGCACCCGAAGCCCAGCCCGCCGCCGAAGAGGCCGCTCCCGCCCAATAATGCGCGTAGAAGAATTCGACTTCGATCTTCCGACCGACCGCATCGCACTTCGCCCGGCCCGTCCACGCGATGCCGCGCGGATGCTGCTGGTCGAGGGCCGGAAAATGGCCGATCGGCAGGTCCTCGACCTTCCCGACATCCTGCGCCCCGGGGACGTGCTGGTATTCAACGACACCAGGGTCATCCCGGCCCAGTTGGAGGGCCGGCGCGGCGAGGCAGGCGTTGGCGCAACCCTACACAAGCGCGAAGACCTGAGGAGCTGGTGGGCGTTCGTCCGCAATGCCAAGCGGGTGCGCGACGGGGACGTCATCGACTTCGGCAGCGGCGTCCGGGCGAGCGCGGTCCGCCGCGACGATTCAGGCGCGATCCTGCTCAGCTTCCACGGCGATGAGCCGGTCGAGCTGCTGCTGGAGCGGGCCGGAGAGATGCCGCTTCCGCCCTATATCGCGAGCAAGCGGGGTGCCGACGAAGCGGACCGGGACGATTATCAGACGATGTTCGCGAGGGAGGAGGGGGCGGTCGCCGCACCGACCGCCGCGCTGCACTTCACCGACCGGCTTTTAGGCCTGCTGGACGAGCGCGGCGTCGGCCGGGAGACGCTGACGCTCCACGTCGGCGCCGGCACCTTCCTGCCGGTGAAAGCGGACGATACGGCCGATCACAAGATGCACAGCGAATGGGGCCGGATCGACCAGCCGACCGCGGACCGGCTCAACCGGGCGCGGCAAGCCGGCGGGCGACTGATCGCGGTCGGGACGACCTCGCTAAGGTTGCTGGAAAGCGCGGCGGACGGCGACGGGCTTATCCGGCCGTTCGAGGGGGATACGGCGATCTTCATCACGCCCGGCTATCGTTTCCGGGCGATCGACGGGCTGATGACCAATTTCCATTTGCCCAAGTCGACGCTGTTCATGCTGGTTTCGGCGCTGATGGGGCTCGATACGATGCAGGCGGCCTATGCGCACGCCATCCGCGAAGGCTATCGCTTCTACAGCTACGGCGACAGCTCGCTGCTGCTGCCCGCCTAGGCGCGCAACGCCTCGCCGGCGGAAGGATCGGCCTCGGGAATCCCGCCGAGCCAGTGGCTGAGATCCCGGTCGATCACCCGTGACAGGAGGATGATCTCCTCGCGCAGCCGGTCGATGATCTCCTTGCGCACGCGCGGGTCGAGCGTCTGCCGCTTGGCCGGCACCTTGTTCCAGTCGAGCAGCCGCTTTCGGACCTTGAAGACCGTTTCGATCGCCCGGCCTTCGCGCGCGTGCAACTGCTTTTCCCGCTGGCGGAATTTCTGCCCGGCCAGGATCGTCCGGACCGGCTTGGGCGGGCGCTTCAGGAGGCGTTGCAGCCATCCGTAGCGGAATGTCTTGTGGACCCGCCGCGCCTTGAGCTTCGTCCCCGGCCAGGGTTCGATCCCAAGGAATTCGCACATCCGCCGGTAGGTGCCGTCGGCGTCGGCGATAAAGTCGTCGAACAGGATTACGAGGCAGCGCTCGCGGCCGACCGCCTCGAAGAACTGCTCGACGCGGCTGCCGAACGCGCCCGCTTCGTCATAGCGCAGGAAGCGCGGATCGATCGCGCTGCGCGGAATGGATTTGCCGTTGGCGCGGTCGGGCGTCTTGTCCCATGCACGCGGGAAATCGGGGATATTCTCGTCGCCCGTGACCAACAGCCTCGCGTGGAGCGACGGAAGCATCGCCAGCGGATCGCGCAGCGCGATGATGAACTTCGCGTCGGGCCACAGGCGCAGGATCGGCTCCATCCTTTCCGGCGCGTAGAGGTAGGTGACCGACCCTTCGGCGCGGTAGGCCTCGTCGCCGGGGCAATGGCCGAAGAAGCGGTCGAGATATTCGTCCTTCACCCGCCGGCGGAGCGTTTCGCCGTCGAGGCCGCCAAGGTCGTGCTGGGAGAAATAATGAGGCTCCTTGACCGCCGAAAAGCAGATTCGCGGATGCTGCTTGAGGTAGCTCGCAAGGGTGGTGGTGCCGCAGCGCGGGGCGCCGACGATGAAGGCGAAACTCGACGGGTCGGTCAATTCAACTGGCTCTCAACATGGTCGGGCCCGCGGGCTCTAGGAAGCAATTGCGGCGGGAGTCAGGCCGAAAAATAGGTCCATAGCAGCCGGGCGGTGAGCCCCAGGGAAAGCGTGACCAGCAGCGGCCGGATCAGCCTGGCGCCGAACCTCATCGCGGTGTGGCTCCCGATCCATCCGCCGGTCATCGCCCCGGCCGCCATGCACAAGCCCAGGATCCAGTACATCTTCCCGCCGATCGCGAAGAACAGGACGGAAGCGACGTTGCTCGTCAGGTTGAACAGCTTGGTGAGCGCCGCCGCCCGGGTCAGCCCAAGCCCGCGAAGGCCGACCAGGCTGGCGGTGAAGAAGCTTCCGGCGCCGGGTCCGAAGAATCCGTCATAGGCGCCGATCGCCGCGCCGACGCCCGAATAAGCCTTGGCGCTGATCCGCTGGTGCGCGTCCTCGTCGCTCATTCTGGGGCTCAAAAGCACATAGACGGCAACGATCACCAGAAGCAGCGGGATGATGAGGGACAGGAAGCGCGTGTCGATCGCCTGGACCGCGACGACGCCGGCGGTCGCTCCGGCGAACACCAGCAGCATGGTGAGGCGGTTGGGGCGCCAGTCGACCAGCCCCTTGCGGGCATAGTTGGAACAGGCGGTGGCGACCCCGAACATCGATTGAAGCTTGTTGGTTGCAAGCGCATTGATCGGCGGCACTCCCGCGGAGAGCAGGGCCGGCATCATGATCAGCCCGCCGCCACCGGCGATGGCGTCGATGAAGCCGGTCACCAGGGCAACGGCGGTCAGCGCGGGATAGGCCCAGGGGTCGATCATTTCCCGGCGGTAGATGAAGCGGGCGCTTTTCCCAACCCGCTCATCCTGAGACGCCGTGTCGCTGCTCCTCAGGATGAGCGGGTTTTGTTTATTTGCCGTGGCCGCTAGTGACCGCGACCAATGACCCGCTTCTCCTTCCACATAGCCGCCACCGACGGGGCCGCGCGCACCGGCACGATCCGTATGCGCCGCGGGGAAATCCGCACGCCGGCCTTCATGCCGGTCGGGACTGCCGCGACGGTCAAGGCGATGAAGCCGGAGGGAGTCCGTGCATCCGGCGCCGACATCATCCTCGGCAACACCTATCATTTGATGCT